>JAQAZR010000320.1:0-11122 GCA_032127235.1 Deltaproteobacteria bacterium | reverse complement strand
GTCGACTTTGATGGCATCCAGAGCCTGGCACATGTCGTCGAGAGGCTCCCGGTTCATGAAACCGCAACTGATCAGGACGCTGCGGATGCCTTTGGATTTGGCCATGGCCGCAATGTCGAGCAGATATTCGGTGAAGACGGTGGGCTCGTTGTAGGTAAAGGCGATGATCGGTGCCTGGCGCTCGTCCGATGCCGCCACGATCGCCTCCGGCGGCACGAAAGGGCCCCTGAAATCTTCGGGCTTGGCCTGTGAAATTTCCCAGTTCTGACAGAATTGGCAGCTCAAGGGGCATCCGGCGGTGGCCAGCGAGAAGGCCGCCGCGCCGGGCAAAAAATGGTAGAGCGGCTTTTTCTCGATGGGGTCCACATGAACCGACACCGGCCTCCCGTAGACCAGGCTTTTCAACACGCCGTTGTCGTTGATCCGTGCCCGACACCGGCCGCGATCGCCGGGGGCCAGCAGGCAATTTTTGGCGCACAGCCGGCAACGGACATAAAGGTGCTCATGCCGAAAAAAGGGCCCCTGGGCCACTTCCCCGGGAAGATGGCAGGCGAGACAGTCAACGTCCTTTGCGTTGGCCGAAACCCAGTAACGGGCCGGGGGCGCAGTCGTTTGCCCATGAGACGGGACGGATCGGGGAGTCGAATCGGCATGACCGGCTCCGGTACCGTTTAACAGCAGCCACGCAGAGGAGGCGCACAGCCCCAAACGGGCAGACGCCTGAATGGTCTTTTGGAGAAACTGCCTGCGGGACAACAGGGTGGGATTATGACCGAATAGGGGCGGCATTGGGAGCCATCCAAATAAAAATTCTGTAAGCGTTCACAGGGCACCGCATCTGCTTTGTTGTCGGGCACTTGAAGTACAAAAGTACGTCTGCGCGCCCAACGCCTTGCATCTGCGGCACCCTGTAAACGCTTACAATGAGGTGGTTTGAGGCGCATCGGACTTTGCAACCCCGAGAACGGTTACAAAATTCGTATAGAATAGGAGTATAGCGAAACTGCAGATGCTGTCAAGGATCGGCTTGAGGACAGACAGGCTGGGGGCATCCTGCATTCCTGTCCTTTCAAGAATGACGATTTTACGGGGTAGGCAGAAGGAAGATGTTCTTCCGCTTGAGTTTGACTCCGGTTTTCGTTTTATAAATGCGAGCGGTCACGTCGGCTCTTGACATCGTAACCCGGATGCGGTTTACTATGGCCCCTTTATCCCTTCTTCAAGGCTGCCTTAGCCTTGCACTCCGCAAGCGCTGCAGCGTTTAAATGCACAATCAGGTTGCCCAGATAGCGTTCTTTCCTTGTCCAGGAACGACTGGAGAGATGGCATGGGAAACGACTTCGGACTTTTCGGAAAAATCTACGAAAAAGGCGAGTTGATTTGCCGCCAGGACGATCCCGGTGATGAGATGTACATCATCCAGTCGGGAGCCGTCGAAGTCTCCAGCCGGCGCGACGGACACAAGGTCGTATTGACGATTCTCGAAAAAGAAGATTTTTTCGGTGAGATGGCCCTGCTCGACCGCAATCCCCGTTCAGCCACCGTCACAACCATCACCCGCAGCCGGCTTCTATCACTCTCCCGCCGCGTTTTCATGGAAAAAGTCGCTTACAGTCCGGACATTGTTCTATACGTGCTCAAAGCCCTCACCCGCCGAATCGACCGAATGACCGGGCAGATCCGGGCCATGATCGACGGCGATGCGAAGCTTCGCAGACTCTTGATTACCGGTAACCGCACCGGCGGGAATCCGGAACATTTTTGTGATCACGAAAGAGGGGGTGACCGGCATGAAGCGGAAAAACCCTCGGAAGCATCACCATCGGGTGGCATGCAGTCCTCTCTTGCGGAGCAATTCGCAAGCGCCCTGAAATTCGCATCCGCGCCGCCCACAGAGGTCGATCCCGGCCGGGTCATATTCGAGCAGGGGGATGACGGCAGCCGGATGTATTTCATCGAACAGGGGACCGTCGAGATTTATCACGCCACTTGCAACGGAGATCTCTGCCTGGCGGTGCTCGGCGCGGGTGATTTTTTCGGGGAAATGTCCCTTATAACCGGAAAGCCCCGAACGGCATCCGCAAAAGCACGCTCGCCGGTCAGACTGCGATCCATCAGCCGGGAAGATATGCTGTCCGGTATCCGGTCGGATCCGGAAACGGGGTTTTTGTTTCTCCGGATTCTCATCGATCGCCTGAGGGTGATAACCCAGGCCCTCGAAGAGCCGCAAAGATCCTTGAAGACCATACGACAGGCCGTTTTACCAAAGTTCAAAGCAACCGATAAAATATCCGTCGGGTTCAGCTCGCTTTCATCCTGTGGCGGATGCGCGGCGATGTTGGTGCACAGTCCGGATGAACTGGGTCGAATAACGGATAAGGTCCGGGTCCGCTACTGCCCCATGCTCATGGACCAGGAGCAGATTCTGGAGACGGACATCGCCGTCGTGGACGGTGCGGTTCGCACCCGGGAAGACGAAGAAAAACTCAATGAAGTGCGTCGCAAAAGCCGTTTTCTGGTCGCTTGGGGCACCTGTGCCGCATTCGGAGGCCTGCCCGCCCTGGCCAATGCGTTTGAACTCGAAGAATTGATCGAGGAAACCTACGGCCAAACCATCGACCCGTTTTCGTATTATCTGAAGGGTAAAATCCCTGAGGTGGGCCGCCACGATTTCGGAATCGAAGAACACTTGCTTCGCAAGGTCAGAAAACTTTCCGATGTCGTAAAGGTAGACTTCTATCTGCCCGGTTGCCCGCCGATGACACACCTGCTGGAAAACCTGCTGCAGGAGCTCAAGGGAGAGCAATTGTTTGAAGGCAACCGGCAGATCGTATGCAGCGAATGCCCTCGGAAATTCAAAAAAGAGCCGACGGCAACTATCGGCGTGTTTCCTGGTGAAGACGGCTCCGCGTCAACCTGCTTGTTGTCTCTGGGAACGCTTTGCATGGGGTTTTCAACCCGCGGCGGCTGCAATGCGGCCTGTACCGCCGGGGGACTGCCCTGCTGGGGATGTCGCGGACCCTCGGACAGTGTCATCAAGAAAATCAGTGCCGGCGAATCGGTCGAGGAAGTCATACTGCACGTCCTCGCCCGCAGGTTGAAGAAGTCGGAATCCGAGATCAAATCGCCGCTCCATACCCTGCGTATCAAAAGCGTCAGCGCTCTGGGGTTCAGTGAGCATTTCATAAAGGACGTGGCCAGAATACGATGACTGCCAAGATCATCCTGAAAAAAGCAACCCGAATCGAAGGCAATGCGGACATTCATATCGAGTTCGATGGAAACCGTCTCAAATCGGCTCGCTTCCAGGTGCTCGAGTTCCGGGGGTTTGAAAAATTCGTCAGTGGGCGCAGGGCGGAATGGGTGCCGCACATGATCTCGCGCATCTGCGGGCTTTGCTCCACAGCCCACCAGGTGGCGGGAGTGCAGGCCATTGAAAACGCAATCGGGCTGAAAGTCGATGTGCGAACACGGCACCTCAGGGAGGTCATGGTACTGGGAGAGTGGATCAGCAGCCATTCTCTGAGCTACTTCTTTCTCACCTTGCCGGATTTCGTCGGAACCGAGGGCGGCGTGTTCGAACTGCGAAACCATCACCCCGAAATTTTCGATGAGGCCTTTTCCCTGCGCCGGTCTGCCATGCGCCTGGTGCAGCTCTTCGGTAAGCGGGATACGCATCCGGTGACCCTGGCACCGGGAAGGTTTCTGGCCAGTTTCGACGAAACCGTTCTGATGAAGGGCAAAGAAACGGCGGCGGCCATCAGGGAAAAAATTCGAACCATCCTTTTGAAAGCGGCCGCCCAATGGCAGCCGGTCAGAGAGATCGAATTTCCCGAAGACCTCAAGCTAAACTTTGTTGCCTACTGCGACAGTTGCACGGAAAACGGCTTTTTTGTTTTCGACCGCGGCGGCCGATTGGTCACCCGGTTTACCGTCGATGAATTCGAAGAAAACATCGCAGAGATGCGCGTCGACTGGAGCCTTTCCAAGATTCCTTACCTTCAACAGCTCGGTTTTCCCGACGGAATGATGCTGGTCGGGCCGCTCTCGAGAAGCTTTCTCGAAAACGGATTTTTAGCGGATCCTGAGATCAGGCAGTTCGACATCTGCAAGACGCTCCTGGAACCCTCAGGTATCACTCTCGAGAGCTACGACGCCTGCCGGCTTCTGGAAATGTACTGGGCGGCCAAGCGAATCGAAACTCTGCTTGATAATATCGGTACGGAAAGGCCCCCGCCGAAACCCGACTGGCAAACTGCCGGCCAGGGGATAGGGGCGCTGGAAGCCCCTCGGGGCCTGCTGATTCACAAGTACCGGGTCAACCGCGGCTATGTGGATAAGGTCCGCTTGTTGGTGGCGACACAGTTCAACAACGCTTTCATCAACCTGCTCATCACCGATCTCGCCCAGCGTCACAGCTGCAGCGGCAAACTCACCGAAAGGGGAAACCGGCTCATCGGCCGGTGTATCCGGCTGTTGGACCCTTGTCTGAGCTGCGCCACCCACTAGCCGGGTGTTTTTGAAACCCTCTTTTACAGCGGTTCGCGGTGAACCTATACGTGGAGCCGGGTGACCGGGTTTTAAGATGATTTTTAAGCACTTCTACGGTATATTGCACAACGCTTTAACAATTCGGTGGAAGGGAGGCCGGTGGAAAAACACCGAACAATTGCCACGCTTAAGGGAGATGTTTTTGGTGCGGTTTCCGCAGCGACCATTAACTTACCTATGGCCATCGGATACGGCATCACAGGCTTTTTCGCTCTGGGAAACGATTTCATCCCCCAGGCCGTGATTCTCGGAGTCAGTGCCACGATATTCAGTTGTCTTTTCACCGCCCTTTTCAGCGGGACACCTACCTTGATTTCCGGGCCAAGCGGCCCTCTCACAATTGTCCTCATTTCGATTGTGGCTAAACTGCAGAACACCATTGCACCGTTCACGTATCTGCAGAATCACTACGCCCTTGTTATTGGATCGGCCGCGCTTTGTTTGATTATTGGGGGGCTTTTGCAAGCCTTGTTGGGTTTTTTCCGGATTGGTTCACTGGTAAAGTATGTCCCGTATCCGGTGATTTCCGGTTTCGTCAACGGTATCGCGTTATCGCTCATTTTACACCAGTTGCCGAATTTACTGGGTATCGATATCTCCTATAAGTTTTTCGATGTGATCCGGTTTCTGCATTCGACCGATCCGGGAACGCTTTTGATCGGCGTTTTCACCTTTGGCAGCGTCATTTTGGCCAGGCGATATATTTCCAACCTTTCCCCGCCCCTGTTCGGTCTGTTGGCCGGTACCACAGCCTATTACCTGATGCATGCGGCAGTGCCCGCTGCCGTTTCCGGCCGCGTGATCGGAGATATCAGAATCGACCTGTTGACGACCGCATTCGTCGGTGTCTCCTGGAGAGTATTCGATTTTAAACTGGTGGCTTCGGTGCTGCCGGATATATTGTTTTTTGGCATGATTATCTGCCTGATCAGCTCCGTCGAAACCCTGATGAGTTCGGCTGCCATTGGTTACCGTACCGGCGACCGCTTCGACAGCAATAAAGATCTGGTGGGACAGGGGATCGGCAATATAGCCGCTGCCTTTTTTAGCGCCATGCCCGCTTCCGGGTCCCTGGTCAGATCCTTCGCCAATTTGAACTCGGGAGCCAAAACCCGTTGGTCGGGTGTTATGTGCAGCCTATTGATATTGTTAATATTTCTACTTGCGTATCATTATCTGGGGAGAATACCGCTGACGGTCCTCTCAGGGGTGATCATCGCCATCGGCTTTTCGCTTTTCGATCTTTCGGAATTCTTTCTCTTCAGAGCGGCACTTCGATCGAAGAGGCTCAATCGGGACGTTGCGTTGAATCTCTGGATCAATCTTACCGTCATCGTGTTAACTGTGGCGGTGGATCTCACCCTGGCGATTATCGTCGGAATACTCATCACCACGGCCAACTTCGTGGTCAAAACGGGAAAGTCCGTCGTCCGGCGCAAATACCGCTGCAACCAGGTGCGGTCTAAAAGAGTCAGAAACATGGAGCAGACGCGGCTAATTAAAGATCACGGCAGTAAAATCCTGGTCGTCGAACTGCAGGGCCCCATCTTTTTCGGTTCGGCTGAAGAGGTGGCCAGGGAAATTGATGCATCGAACCATGATGCCGAATACATCGTCATCAATATGAAGCGGGTTAGCGAAATAGACCATACCGGTACCAGGTATTTGCTACAAATTCACAATTCGTTGAAAAAGCAGGACAAGACATTGCTGATTAGCCACATGTCGGAGGGAGACCGGTTGTGGGATACACTGAGCTATGCCGACGCCATCGACAAGATCGGAAGAGATAATTTTTTTTTAGACATGGACAGAGCCCTGGAATACGCCGAAGATCAGATCCTGTGCGGCGAACTGATCGAGACTCCGGACCGGCAGTATGCTCTTTCAGAAATGGACATCTTTGCGGGTTTCAGCGAAAAAGAAATTAAGATCGTTGAAAGCCGACTGGTGCTGGAAAACTACATGAGCGGAGACGTGATCATCCGGGAGGGCGACCGGGATCGGGATCTGTTCATGCTGGCACGCGGAATGGTTAGCGTGAAGATGCAGCTACAGAACAATCGGCGCGAACGCCGCCTGAACTCCATCACCGCCGGGGTGACTTTTGGCGAGATTGCGCTGCTCGACAACAAGCCGAGATCTGCCGATGTGGTGACTGAGAGCGATGTGACGATTTATCGATTGACGTACGGTAAATTTCTTGATTTGCAGCAAAGTGAGCCAAATGTCGCCAACAAGCTCATACTGAACATGGCCTTGAACCTGAGTACCCGGCTGCGGTTGAATACCGAAGAAATCAAGGTTTTAGTGGAAAATTAAAACCTGAATAGTTTCGTACTGAGATCAACCAAGACTTTTCGGTCGTGAGCCTTGAAAAAGCTTTCCCTATTCAAACAGTATTAGGCAGTAAGAACTAGAGTGGGTTTTGCATTCTTTTTCGCTCAAACGTGAATTTTCCGGAGCTCTGTCGGCGGCAATCATCACTCTGCCAATGGCAGTGGCCTACGGGGTTACCGCCTTCGATTCTCTGGGCCCGGCCTTTCGGCCCCAAGCGGCTCTTATCGGATTGAACGCAGCGATATTCGGAGGATTTTTAGCCGCCCTGTGTGGCGGAACACCGGCACAGATTTCAGGACCTAAAGCACCGCTGACCCTCATTTTGACATTTGTGGTGGGAACGCTTTCTGCTGAAGCCGGGATACCGCAGGGCCTCCCTGGTAGGGAAATGATCATCGTGGGGTTGGCCTCCGCCTGTGTCATGATCGGGGGCGTTTCACAACTGCTGTTCGGTTCCCTGAAGATAGGCAACGTGGTCAAGTACGTGCCCCATCCGGTGGTGGCGGGGTTCATGAACGGGATCGCAATTCTGTTGATCTGGAATCAGCTGAACCCGCTCCTGGGTCTTGAACGGGGAATATTTCCGGCGAATGTTTTCTTTGAATTTACCCCGACCAACGGATTTTCCCTTTTGGTCGGATTTTCGACAGTGCTGGCCGTATTTGTTTCAAAACGGTACGCCAAACGAATCCCCTCGCTGTTGTCCGGTCTGCTGGCCGGCTCGGCAGTCTATACCCTTTTGACCGTTTATCCTGAATTCTCGAACAGATATGCGATTGCATCGGTGGGAGAGCTGCGATCGACGATTCCGGTACCGACCGCCTATCTGGAACTTTTTAATTACAATCTCGCCAACATCCCGCTTTCGGTGTACTCCAAGCTGGTCGTCTACGGCGTGGTCTTAGGCATGGTCGGCTCCATGGAGTCGCTGATGAGCTCGGTGGCCATCGACAACTTGAGCGGCAAACGCCACGACAGCAACCGTGAATTGTTGGGTCAAGGCGCCGGCAACATAGCCGCATCCTTTTTTGGTGCTCTTTTTTCCGCCGGTTCAATCCCCAGATCCAGCGCCAATTACCATGCCGGCGCCCGCAGCAAATTTTCCGGCGCGGCCAGCAGTGTGCTGATCCTGGTCATTTTCTTGACCTTGGCACCTTTGATCGGACGGATACCGTTGGCCGTGTTTGCCGGAATCATCATATCCGTCGGCATCAACCTTTTCGACCGCTCCACGTTTCGTTTCTTCCAGTCTCTTTTCAAAACGACTAAGGCCAGAAAAGAGGTGGCCAGCAGTCTGCTGGTCAACCTGAGCGTGGCCTTAATCACCGTCAGTGTCAACCTGGTTACCGCGGTGCTGATCGGAGTGGCAATTTCCACGGTCTATTCTATGGCGAAAATGAGCACCTCGGTCCTGCGCCGCGAATATTCAGCCCGTCGGGTGAACTCCAAGAGGGTGAGGCAGGCCCAACAGTCGCGATACCTGAGGGAACACGGCCGGAAAATTCTCGTCTTCGAACTCCAGGGGCCGATCTTTTTCGGTTCGGCAGATCGGTTGGCGATGCTGATCGAGAAAAAGACCGCCGAGGCGCATTACTGCATACTGGACATGAAACATGTCAATGAAATCGACACCACGGGGGCCAATATTCTGGTCCGTCTCCACCAGATTTTGGAGAGGCAGAAAAAGCGACTGTTAATCAGCCATCTGGTCGACAGTCATTTTCTGTGGGGGTTTCTGGAAGCCTCCGGGGCCGCCGGTGCGATCCCGAAAGAAAACTTCTTCGAAGACACCGATGCCGCCCTCGAGTGGGCGGAAGACCATGTGCTTGCGGAATTTTATTCGGAAGAAGACCGTCGTTATTATCCCCTCGGGGAAACGGACCTCCTGCAGGGGTTCAACCCGAAAGAACTGGAAACCTTTTGCGGCGAGTTGGATTGTTTGGCGTTCAGCCGGGGCGAACAGGTCATCCGCGAAGGCGAGGAAAACCGCGACTTGTACATCCTGACCCGCGGTTCGGTGAGCATCAAAATACACCTGCCGTCCAGCAACCGCAAAAAGAGGCTCTTTACCTTTAGTGCCGGTGTCGTGTTCGGTGAAATGGCGCTGCTGGACGGCAACCCCCGCTCTGCCCAAGTGGTCGCGGAAGAAGATTCCGAAGTCTACCGCCTCTCCTACGATCGCTTTGGAAAACTCTGTCGGGAGAACTCCGGCGTTGCCGTCAAGCTACTGCAGAACATCGCCGTGGTTCTCAGCCACCGGCTGCGCGTGCGGTCAGAGGAGGTGCGGATGCTGGAGGACGGATAGGAAGGCGCGGGGACCCGCGGCTGTTCTAACATTCTCCATAGCGACCCAAATCATTCATATTCAGGTCTTCAAACTGGCTGATGAAAAAAATTTGACCACCTATGATGCAAATTATCTCTGGATAGCGCAAAAACTCGATGGAGACCTCGTGACTCTGGATCAAAAATTGCGCGAAGCAGCAACAATAGCGGGGGACATTCTTTGAAAATCATGTACGCTTTCGACTCTTCCTGCGCCAAGAACAATTTTCATTCTTTCATGTACTTGACACATAATCAGTGTTCACATATTATGTGACAAATAGTGGAGGTACATTATGCCCAATATCACGATATCGATAGACGAAAAACTGTTAAAATCCGGTCGGGAATATGCAAAAAAGCATCAAACCTCAGTAAATGCTTTGATTAGGAACCTGCTGGAACAGACGGTAAAAAGCGATTCAACCCAGTGGCTCGATGAGTGCTTTGCGATGATGGATCGGGCCAATGTCCGCTCGAAAGGCAAGCGCTGGAAACGCGAGGATCTCTACGATGTCTAAAGTCTTCCTCGACACCAACATCCTTGTGTACAGCCTGGATCAGTCAGATGCCGGCAAACGGAAAAAGTGCCGGAAGTTCATTAAGAGTCTCACCGATGAGAACATGTTTTTATTGTTGACCTTTCTTCGTTTTCAGATATAAATGATCAAAAATAACAGGCCTTCTGGCAGTTTTTGACGATTCAATTAGATGAGATGACTTGCCCTCTTTCAGTTTTGCTCAACTGAAGCTGCCCCCGCTGAAGACCACTTCGATTCACTGCGGAAGACCTCGTAATAAAAATTTAACCGTCCCGGTCGCTAATATTTCCAGTAAAACAGTGCATATGAAAATTAAGGGGGTATCATATGTCATCGAATTTATTGTCATCATTGGATATGACAGAATTGGCCAAAGGCCTCCCGTCTCTGATATGTGAAACGAATATCGAAAATCAGGTGGCGAACGTACAAAAATGGCTAAAACCAGTAATGCCGGTTAACGGCATCGGGCTGTCGCTAACTGGATCCAACCAGAATGACGGCAATATGTTTGGAATAAATATTCAAGAAAACGTTATGAAAGAAGTCGAAAAGCGTTTTATAGAAAACGACCGTGGCAGTGGCGCTCAAAAAACCGATGGTCTGTTTCTATTCGCATTGCATGAGGGAACCCCCGTCATTTCTAGCTTACCTCAATTAAACGAAAAAGGGCTGTCATCAGATGTAAACGGGCTTGCCATTCGTTTGAAATATAATGGCGGTGCATTTGGAACATTGTTTCTGGTCACCGATACAGACGTCGTGGTCCATTTTTCATCCGATGAAACACGATTGCAGTGGTTCAGCTCTGTTTGCTCAAACCTGTTTTACAATTCGCGTATTCATCATCAAAACCAGGAAAATGTGCGGCTTTTCAATTTGTATGAATCAGTGAGTTCTTCTCTGTGTTATGCCGGCGATCTGCAGGAATTGTTGACGACAATTATCAGCATCATCGTATCGGAACTGCCATCAGAAGAAGGCTCGATACTGTTATTTAACGATGAAACGAATGAGCTGGAGTTTTTCAGCGCCATCGGTGACACCGGAGCCAGCCTCGTTCAGTACCGGTTTCCGGCCGATAAAGGCATCGCCGGAAAAGCATTGCAAGAGGGCCTGCCGGTAATCGTAAACGATGTGCAAACGTGCCCTTATTTTTTTGGCAATATCGATAATGAAAGCGGCTTTGTCACCAAATCGATTTTAGCGGCACCCGTCATTGCGGGAGGGGAAAAAGTGGGGGTAATCGAAGCGATCAATAAGGTTGGAGAAAACGGCTTCAGCGAACACGACAAGAGAATACTGATGGGTATTGCTGATGAAGTGGGCCTGGCAGTGAAAAATGCCCGGATGTTCGAATATGT
>JAQAZR010000319.1:0-7518 GCA_032127235.1 Deltaproteobacteria bacterium | reverse complement strand
GACCTCGAAGATCCTGACCCTGATTCCGATCATCTTCATCCCATGGTTTGTCGAAATCCCGGCCGCCTTTTTCCTCGGCCTCTGGTTCATCCTTCAGTTTATCAGCGCCGCCGGCAGTCACGGCGCCGGCGGCGGAATCGCCTGGTGGGCTCACATCGGTGGCTTTGTTTTCGGTATCCTTTTCCTGAAGCTGTTTCAATTCCTGCCGTCCACCGGAATCGCCGAAAAACTCGGCCCCGTCACCGAAAAGAAGACGACGCGCCGCCTGCAGGTCATTCGCCCCCTTGGCAGCGGCGACACCCCGGACCTGCACGGCACCATAGACATTTCACCCCATGAAGCCGTGGCCGGTACCCGAAAACTGGTCAACATACCCTGGGGATTTTACACGCGGATGCTCAAGGTAACCGTGCCGGCGGGGGTTACGGAAGGAAGTTCGCTACGCCTGAAAGGAATGGGCCGTCAGTTCGAGAGTGGCGGGCGCGGAGATCTGTATTTGAAGGTTCAGATCCGGTAAAGGAAACGGGCCTTTGTCCTTTGGCCTTCAGCCTTTGACCTTTAGCCTTCAGCCTTTAGCCATCTTTATGCCTTCAAAACCGTTTCATCTTCCGCCTCGAGGGCGGTCACCTGATTGCGGCCCTTCTGCTTGGAGATATACATCGCCTTGTCAGCCCGCTGAATGAACGTGGACAATTCCTCGTTTTCGGCGTACTGGGTGGCCCCGATGCTGATGGTGATCGAGATCTTCTGATCGGTTTCCGGCAGAAATACCTCCGCCTGGACCACATTGCGAATACGTTCGGCCACCAGCATCGCCTCTTCGCAGCTGGTCTCCGGTAAGATCACCGTAAACTCTTCGCCGCCGTAGCGATAGGCGGTATCGAGCTTGCGCAGGCAGGATTTGATCACCTGGCTGATCCGCACCAGGATCTTGTCGCCTTCCAGGTGGCCGAAGCTGTCGTTGTAACTCTTGAAATTATCGATGTCCAGAAGCAGCAGGGCCAGCGGGTGTTTATAGCGGTTGAAGCGATCGACCTCGACTTCGAGCTGGCTGTAAAACGACCTCGAATTGTGGAGCTTTGTCAGACCGTCGGTGATCGCCAGGCGCTGCAGCTTTTCCATCATCCGCACGCGCTCCTGGGTCAGGTCGCGCTCCTTTAGAACACGCTTCAAGCGCAGCAGCAACTCTTCGAGTCTCACGGGCTTGATGACAAAATCACTGGCTCCCATGTTGATCGCTTCCTCGTAAGAGTAGTCGCCGCTGTATCCGGTCATGACGATGACATCGGAGTCGAAGTCACTTTTGATGAGCTTCGTCAGTTCGAGACCCCCCATGCCCGGCAGCATGATGTCGGTGATGACCACCTGAATGTCGTTGCTGATTTTTTTCAGAAGCGCCAAAGCCTCTTCGGCATCCGAGGCCATGATGGAATTGTAGCCCGCCATCTGGATGAACTCGTTCATCGAATCGCGAACACCGTCCTCATCATCAACGATCAGTATGTTGGTATTTTTTTTCGTTATCGGCATCGAGGCTATTTGGACAGTGGACCGGCAGGCTTTCTCTTTACCGGGGTTGACATATTTGGAAAGAATCTGATAGGTTAAACGTTTTAATTCAAATCAATAGCCTTGAAGTATAAACTCAAAATCATACGGTGTCAACTCACTTTTAAAATTATCCAATTGCCTCGGTACGTTGTACTGATGCCGGTTAAAAATCTAACTATTTCTTCATGGAAACAATCTCCCGGCAGTTCATCCGCTACAGGATTCCTGCCGCCCGACCCGGCACACATTATCGCGGCAGCGGGGCGATGCAGCCACAGACGGTCAAACAATGAACAATATCAGAAATTTCAGTATTATTGCCCATATCGACCACGGCAAGTCAACCCTCTGCGATCGCCTGATCCAGGCCACCCACATCATATCGGACCGGGACTTTCACGACCAGATTCTCGATTCGATGGATATCGAGCGCGAGCGCGGGATCACCATCAAGAGCCAGTCCGTCTGCCTCCCCTACCGCGCCGCCGACGGCCGGGACTATCGCCTCAACCTCATCGATACACCCGGCCACGTCGACTTCAGCTACGAGGTGTCCCGTGCACTGGCGTCCTGCGAAGGCGCATTGCTCCTGATCGACGCCAGCCAGGGGGTCGAGGCCCAGACCCTGGCCAATCTCTACCTGGCCATGGAACACGACCTCGAGATCATTCCGGTCATCAACAAAATCGATCTGCCGTCCGCCGATATCGAACGTGTCAAAAAACAGATCAACGAGGATCTTGGGCTCGATCCCGACGAGGCCCTTCTCGTCTCGGCCAAGGAAGGAACCGGCGTCACGGAGGTCCTTGAGACGATTGTCCGTAAGCTGCCGCCGCCCAAGGGTGACCCGGAAGCCCCATTGAAGGCCCTTATTTTCGATTCACACTATGATTCCTACCGCGGGACGGTGGTCCACTTTCGCGTTTTTCAGGGACGGGTCGCCCCCGGCGACGTCATCCGGTTCATGTCCAACAATGCCGCCTACCGGGTGGAAGAGGTGGGGATTTTCCAGATTGAAATGGTGCCCCAGAAATTTCTTTCCGCCGGTCAGGTCGGTTACGTCATCGCCGGCATCAAAACCGTCAGCGACACCCGCAGCGGCGACACGATCACGCTGCGGGACCGGCCCTGCGACAAACCGATGCCCGGTTTCAAAGAGGCCAAGCCGGTGGTGTTCTCATCCATCTACCCGGTGGCATCGGACGGGTACGAGGACCTCGCCGTCGCCATCGAGAAACTCAAGCTCAACGATGCTTCCCTCGTTTACGAAAAAGACACGTCGGTGGCCCTCGGTTTCGGTTTTAGGTGCGGATTTTTAGGTCTGCTGCACCTGGAGGTGGTTCAGGAAAGACTGGAGCGCGAATACGACCTTTCGCTGATCCTGACGGCGCCGTCGGTCCGCTACAAACTCACCATGAACGACGGCACCGAACTGGTGATCGACAACCCCGCGCACTATCCGGACCCGTCCAGCATCAACGTCACCAGGGAACCGTTCATTCGGGCCACCATCATGATCCCGGACCGGTACATGGGAGCGGTCATGAAGCTGTGTCTCGACCGGCGCGGCACCAGTGTCAATTACCAGTACCTGACGAGCAACCGGCTGGAAATGGTATTCGAACTGCCCCTGGCGGAGGTGATCTACGACTTTTACGACAAACTCAAGTCCATCACCCAGGGGTACGGGTCCTTTGACTACGAACTGCTCGATCACCGCCAGACCGACCTCGTCAAACTGGACATCCTGATCAACGGCGACCGGGTGGACGCCCTCTCCCAGCTGATTCACCGGGATCGGGCCGTCGAACGGGCCCGGCTGGCCTGCGACAAGCTGCAGCAGGAAATCCCGCGACAGATGTTCAAAATCGCCATCCAGGGCGCCATCGGCGGCAACATCATCTCCCGCAAGACGCTGTCTCCGCTCAGGAAAGACGTGACCGCCAAGTGCTACGGCGGCGACATCACCCGCAAGCGAAAATTGCTGGAAAAACAGAAGCGCGGCAAAAAACGGATGAAAATGGTCGGTCAGGTGATGATACCGCAGTCGGCGTTTCTGTCCGTCCTGAGAACCGACACCGATTGAGTCGGTTGAGTCCCGCCCCGGCGGGATTGGGTCGGTTGAGCCCGTTTAGTCCCGCCCCGGCGGGATTAGGCCCGTTTAGTCCGTTTAGCCCCGTTTAGGCAGGATTCAGTTCCAACGCGGCGGGACTGATAGATGTAAGTGATTTTACCAGGTAGACGTCAGTTGTGTCATTAAAAGGATTTCATCGATTTTACATCAAGACCGCCAAAATGTCATAAGATGACGAGCCGGAGCCCGGATGGGTGGAAACGCCACCCTGGTTGCGGGTTCTGAGTTGCAAGTTTCGAGTTTCAAGTTTCCTATTGTGGTTTGATTCTATTTTCGTTTTATATCTTACGGTTAACTCATCACCTTTAAGGCCAGACATGGGAAAAACAATCGCCGAAAAAATCTTCGCCGCTCACCTCGTGGACAATCCTGCGGCCAATATTCACGTCCTGCGTCTTGACCGCGTGTTCTGTCATGAGATCACGACGCCGATCGCCATCAACGACCTGGTGCGCCGCGGCCGGGACCAGGTCTTCGATCCGGCAAAGATAAAGGCGGTCATCGATCACGTGACACCGGCCAAGGACTCTAAAACCGCAACCCAGGGAAAGATTCTGCGCGACTGGGCCCGCCGCCACGGGATTCAAGACTTCTTCGACATCGGCTGCAACGGTGTCTGTCACGCCCTGTTTCCGGAAAAAGGCTTCGTGCGACCGGGTCAAACCATCATCATGGGCGACTCGCACACCTGCACTCTCGGAGCCTTCGGGGCATTTGCCGCCGGTGTCGGCACAACCGACCTCGAGGTGGGCATTCTCAAAGGTGTTTGCGCCTTCAAGCACCCGAAGACGATCCGGATCGATGTAACCGGCCGACTGCGGCCGGGGGTATACGCCAAGGATGTGATCCTTTCGATCATCGGACGGATCGGCGTGGGCGGCGCCACCCATCACGTGATCGAGTTTGCCGGACCGGCGGTAGACAATATGAGCATGGAAGCCCGCATGACCCTTTGCAACATGGCGGTCGAAGCCGGCGCGACCAGCGGGATCTGCGCGCCGGACGCCACCACCGTGGCCTATCTCTGGGAATTCATCAAGGATGAGTTTGCCTCAAGGCAGGCCGCACTGGAAGCCTACCGGGCATTCGCCGCCGATCCGGACGCCTTATATGAAACGGTCATCGAGCACCGGGTTGACGACCTGGCGCCGCAGACGACCGACGGGTTCAGACCGGACAACGTCAAACCGGTCGACCGGATGGCCGGTACCCCTGTCGATCAGGTCTATATCGGTTCCTGCACCAACGGCCGCATCGAAGACCTGCGGGTGGCCGCCGCCGTGCTCAAGGGCAAGAAGGTCAACGCCGCGGTGCGCGGCATCCTCTCTCCGGCGACACCGAAGGTCTACCATCAGGCCCTGGAGGAAGGGCTGATCAAGGTATTCATGGACGCCGGCTTCTGCGTCACCAACCCCACCTGCGGGGCATGCCTGGGCATGAGCACCGGCGTTCTGGCCGAAGGCGAAGTCTGCGCCGCCACCACCAACCGCAATTTTTACGGCCGCATGGGACGCGGCGGCATGGTCCACCTGATGAGCCCGGCCACGGCAGCGGCCACAGCCATTGCCGGGCAAATTTCGAACTCGGAACTGTTTAAGGAGTAAAGAATCCAGACTAGGTTCCGGCTTAGGACTTATCCGGGAGGCTGTGTGTGAAAACCAATGGAATACCCAAGGCAATAGTGGAATAATGGAGCGATGGGGAAAACACGCGGAAAAATGTCTTTTTATATTCAAAGCACCTCTCTCGAAAAGACCCTATCCCGCCAAACCCAGTATTCCAATATTCCAACATTCCAGAACGTCCGTTGCGGCAAAGCCAATTACCTCTCAAAGTACTATATTTTCTAATGAATTAAGTGGAGACAACCAAATGAAGATCTTCGGCGGCAGTGTCCTGTTCCTCGACCGGGCCGACATCAACACCGATGAAATCATTCCGGCCAAATACCTCACCGAAAACGCCAGGGAGGCGCTGAAGCCCTATCTGCTCGAAGACCTCGAATTAGACGGGTTCGACCCCCGGAGGGATCTGCCGGGAAAGAGCGTCATCGTCACGAGGGAGAATTTCGGCTGCGGTTCGTCGCGCGAGCACGCCGCATGGGCCCTGGAGGTCAACGACATTCATCTGGTCGTCGCGCCCAGTTTTGCACGCATCTTCCGCCAGAACATGTTCAACTGCGGCCTGCTGGCGATTGAATTGCCGGCCGGCACCGTCGATCACCTTTTTGCTGTCTATGCCGGTCGGAGTCCCAGCATAGACATGGACCTCGATCAGGCAATATTGACCATTCGCACCGCGGACGGCAGCGAACCGGTGCCCTTTACCATCTCCGATTTCGACCGCGCCCTGGTAACGGCCGGAGGCTGGCTCGAATATGCCGATGAGAAGTATTGATGGGGTTGGTGTCTAGTATTTGGAGTTTGGTGTTTCGGGTTGCGGGTTACGGGTTACGGGTTACGGGTTGTGTACGGGTGACGGGTCGGGCCGAACTGGAAGTTTTTCAGTGTTGCAGACTTTTCCACCGCATCCCTTTATTTATCCGCTCCTTACGTTTTGTCGAAAGGTCGAACCACCCTCAATCCGGACAAATCTCAAGGACCTGCATCTCTTCCTACGTGACCTCGTTTGCATTCTAAGCCCCGCGTGGTTAATATTCACGTGAGCAGCATAACATGTGCTATTAATCGATTGAGCCTACCTCGCCACAAACGGCGGTAACACCCAAAAAAACCGAAAGGGGGATCACATGAGCGCCAAGAAAATTCTAATGCTTGTGGGCGACTTCGTAGAGGACTACGAGGTAATGGTACCGTTTCAGGCCCTTCAAATGGTCGGACACACGGTGCACGCCGCCTGTCCGGACAAAAAAGCCGGCGAAACCGTCCGCACGGCGGTGCACGATTTCGAAGGCGACCAGACCTACAGCGAAAAGCCGGGACACAATTTCGCCCTCAACGCCAGCTTTGACGAAATCAGGGGGGAAGACTACGATGCGCTGGTTATTCCCGGCGGTCGGGCACCCGAGTACATCCGGCTCAACAAGCGGGTCATTCAAATCGTGCGGCACTTTGCCGAGACCGGCAAACCCATTGCGGCGGTCTGTCACGGCGCCCAGGTTCTCGCCGCGGCCGGTGTCCTCAAGGGGCGCAGCTGTTCGGGCTATCCGGCGGTCGGACCGGACGTGACCGGTGCCGGCGGCGAATTCATCGACATTGCCGTTGACCAGGCCCATCGGGACGGCAACCTCGTTACAGCGCCGGCCTGGCCGGCCCATCCGCGCTGGCTGGCGGCTTTTCTGGAAGTATTGGGGACCAGGATCGAACCATAGGGCTTGCTCAAAAATAACTTACCATTAAAAACGATGATCGACCGGCAACGCTGCCGGTGACGGTCAAGCCGCCTCCTGGCCGGTCCGTTTCGGGTGATGACGGTCTGCGGAGTCCGTCGGGCCGGCCAGGGGTCCGTGTACGGCCGTGAATCGCTTGACACCCTCTTCTCCCATAAAACGCTTCAGCAGCCTCGGGTCCGTTTTTCTCAAATCCACCATCAACAGTCCGTCCACGATATCCGGACCCCCTCGATAGAAGACTTCCGACAGGGACGAAACTTCAAAATCGTCGAGCTGAACGGTGTGACCTCGGAAGCGACGCACATCTACCAACCCGGAAACAGTATCTGGAACGCCTACCGGACGTTGATGCGGCAGTGGCGGATCGCTTTTGAAATCGGTGCCGCCAACCGCAGCCGCGGCGTGCAACCATCCTCCGCGCGCCGGCTGCTGGCCGCCCTGCTGCCGGCACGGGCGCCGCTTCGACCACGTCCCTGAAGAC
>JAQAZR010000318.1:0-6718 GCA_032127235.1 Deltaproteobacteria bacterium | reverse complement strand
GATGCCGGCCAGGGCTGCAATTTCGCCGGGGGCGTTCATGCCGAGTTCGACCACCGCCCAGCGATGATCCGGGCACAGCTCCAATAGGGTGAGCGGCAGCCCGATATTGTTGTTGAAGTTCTTGCGGGTCGACAGCGTGGGAAAGCGCTGCGACACGACGGCCGCCGTCATCTGCCGGGTGGTGGTCTTGCCGTTGGACCCGGTAATGGCCACGACCGCGGCGTTGTTCCGGTTGCGGTGATAGGCGGCCAGCAGACCCAGGGCTTCGATGGTGTCATCGACGACGATGCAGGTCACTTCTTCCTCGATCCATTGCGCCCAGGGCAGCTCCGGAAGCTTGGCCCGCGCCAGCAGCAACCCGCGGCCGCCCTTCCGGACGACATCGCCTGCAAACCGGTGACCGTCGTGGGTCTCACCCTTGATCGCCACGAAGAGATCCCGGGGCGATATCCGGCGTGAATCGATGCAGATCTCACCGAAACATATGCCGGTCTCCGAGCCGAGAACCTCCCCACCGGTGGCTTCGACACAATCGGCCACCGTCCATTCCAGCGGCGGCAGCATGTGCGCTGCGGTCCCTTGATCTTGCGGTTGTGTCATATCGGGTTTCCCGTTTTTGATGTGCCGCAGATGACGTCAGCCAGGGCTTGAGCCGCCACGGTCCGATCGTCGAACGCTATGGTTTTGCCGCCGAGGATCTGATACGTTTCATGACCCTTGCCGGCAATGAGCACCGTATCGCCGGGTCTGGATGCGGTGATGGCCAGACGGATGGCTTTGCGCCGGTCCGGCTCCACCGTATAGCCTTTTTCCGGTGTGCCGTTGCCCAGTTCGACCGCACTGTATTCCCTCCGACAGACTTGACGGGTGCCGACCAGGATTTGATCGATGATCACAAGCGGTGGTTCCGACCGGGGGTTATCAGACGTCACGACCGCCAGGTCGCACATCTGTGCGGCAATCTTTCCCATTTGGGGACGCTTGCCCCTGTCCCGGTCACCGCCGCAGCCGAAAACGCACAGGACCCGCCGGCCGGCAATGGCAGTCAGCGCCGCCAGAACGTTGCGCAGGGCATCCGGCGTGTGGGCATAGTCGACATAGACAAATCGTTGCCCCTGGTTGGGGATCGGCTCGAGGCGCCCAGGAATCACGGCGGCATTTTCGATCCCGGCCTTGACGGCGGCTGTCGGAATATCGAGGGCAACCGCGACGCCCGCGGCACAGAGAATGTTTTCGCAATTGTAGCGGCCCACCAGTGCTGACCGGAAATCAAACGATCCCGCGGGTGTGTCGATGCGGCCGGCAATCCCCGACAGGTCCTGTTTGGAGATATCCGACCGCACGGTATTGTCTGGCGCGTCACCGACCGTGATTTTTTTCAAGCCGGCAATCCGGACCAGCTCTTCACCCTTCGGATCGTTGCGGTTGATGACGGCTGCGGCGCGCTTTTGTTTGGGACCGGAGCGCAGAATGTCGGTGAACAGCGTTTTCTTGCAGCGCCAGTACCTTTCCATGTCCTTGTGATAGTCCAGGTGGTCCTGCGACAAGTTGGTGAACACGCCAACGTCCATCCAGCAGCCGTCCACCCGGTGCAGGTCCAGCGCATGGGAGGAGACCTCGAGGACCACGTGGGTCACACCGTCCGCCAGCATCCGGCCCAGAATCCGCTGCAGGTCCAGAGATTCCGGCGTGGTGACCGGGTTGTCGTACGTTTCACCGGCGTAGCGGTAGTTGACGGTGCCGATGACTCCCGGCGCGTATCCGGCTTGCAGAAGAATACGCTCGACCAGATAAGACGTGGTGGTCTTGCCATTTGTACCGGTAATACCGACCACGACCAGTTTTTCGGAAGGGTGACCATAAAAACAGGCGGCCAGCGCGGCCAGCGCCCTTCGGGTATCCTCTACTTCGATCAAGGGGACACCGGAGGAGAGACTGACCGGTTTCTGAACGACGACGGCGACCGCCCCGTTTTCGAGTGCCTGGCCGATGTAGTCGTGGCCGTCGGCGGCATATCCCTGAATTGCCACGAAGAGCCCGCCGGGTTGGACGTTCTGAGCCCGGGCATGAAGGGAGGCGATGTCCGGATCAGGTTTTAAGAGCCGGACGACATCGCCCTGTCTACGGGCCTGACGGCCGTTGACCCGTGATACCCGTATGTCCCCGAGCAGGCTGGCGAGTTTCAAATGCGTCCCTCTGTTCCCTCGGCGGCTGCCAACTGGCCGTCTTGGATGTCGGGGTGGACATTGAGATAGTTCAGAGTTTCCTGGGCGATTCTGCGAAATGCCGGTGCGGCCACGACCCCGCCGTAATACTGTTTGCGGGGTTCGTTGATAATGACCAGAACGGTGATGGCCGGGTTGTCCACCGGTGTAAAGCCGACAAAAGAAGCAATGTAGTCGTTATCCGAATAGGTCCCGTCCGGCCCAATCTTCTTGGCGGTCCCGGTTTTTCCGCCAACCGAAAAGCCCTGCAGCGCGGCTTGGGTCCCGGTGCCGCCTTCGGCCACCACGGTCTTCAGAATGGTGGCGACCTTGCGGGCGGTACTCTCCGACACGACGCGCCGTACCACGTGCGGCGCGAACGACTGGACGGTTTGGTTGTTTTGATCCGTTACGGCGGCTACGAAGTAGGGTTTCATCAGGACACCCTTGTTGGCGATCGCCGAAACTGCCGTCACCAGTTGGAGCGGAGAGGCTGCCATACCGTGTCCGAAAGAGATGGCGCTCGTATCCATCCGGGTCCACTGCCGATAGTTCGACAAGCTGCCCGGGGACTCGCCGGGACAGTCGATGCCGGTTTTGGCACCGAAGCCGAAGTTTACGAGGGTGTTGAACAAGTGCTTGGCGCCTACAATTTCGCTGATTTTGATCGCCCCGATGTTGCTGGAATACTTGACGATCTGCTGCAGGGAGAGCCAGCCGTGGGCCGAAACATCACGCACGACCTTGCGCCCGATGCGATAGGCCCCGTTTTCACAGAAGAAAATCGTATTCGGCGAGGAGTCCCCGAACTCGATCGCGGCGGTGGCGCTGAATATTTTCAGGGTCGATCCCGGCTCGATCGCGTCGGTAATGGCCCGGTTGCGCCAGTTGGCGGATTTGAATTCGCGATAGGCATTGGGGTTGAAAAAGGGATACTGGGCGATGGCCAGAAGCGCCCCGCTTTTGGGTTCCATGACGATGGCGATGCCGGAGTCGGCGTCAAATTCCGTGACCGTATCTTCCAGAGTTCTCTCGGCGATGAACTGGACGGTCTGGTCGATCGTCAAAATCAGATTTTTGCCGCTGAAATCCGGCACGTTTGCGCCGTTGGAGACGAACCGGTTGCCCAGTGCGTCCCGCAGGCAGGTGTATTCGGTTTCGGCACCTTTCAAGGTCCGGTCGTAGAAGTGTTCGAGCCCTTCGAGACCGGCCCCGTCGACACCGGTAAATCCGAGGACCTGCGCGGCGAGGCTCTTCTTGGGATAAAAACGGTTGTATTCAGGGACAAAACCGATGCCGCCCAGATTCAGCTCTTTTACCTTTTCGACTTCACGGGGAGTGGCCTGGCGTTTGACCCACACGAAGGTTTTCTTTGATTTGAAACTTCGTTGAAGCGAACTGCGGTCGAGATTCAACGGCTTGGCCAGAGCTGCCGCTGTCTTGGCCGGGTCGACGAGGCGCGCAGGGTAGGCGGCGATCGATGTCACCTGGATGCTCACCGCAAGCTCCGACATTTTGCGGTCATAAATAGTGCCGCGCTTGCCCGATGTTTTAACGGAAGCCTCGTATTGGTCCGCTGCCAACTGTGACAACCACGATCCGCGATAGATCTGCAGATAGGCCGCCTTGGCGCAGATCGCCCCTAAAAACAGACCGAAAAAAATACCGATCGTCACGACTCTGAAACGAAGATATTTATTTTCTTTTGGGTTCACGGTAGGGACATCATCTGTTCGGCCCGCGGTATGTCCAGGCCGAAGCGGTCCTTGGCGATCTTGACGATCCGCTCGGGTGATTTCAGTCGCGCCAGCTCGATTTTCAGATTGTTTTGCAACATGATCTGGCGCTGTTGGGTTTCCATAGCCCGGCTGGTTTCATAGCCGATCTGGGTACACTGCACCCGGAACCAGGTGTAGAGCAGCAGTTCGGTAATAAAGATAACCATCAGCAGGGCCCACATGCCGGCGTGCTGCAGGTAAGGGGCTTGTGAGCGTTTTTTGTTCATCGCCGCTCCTGGTCTGTTTATCTGTTGCGGGTCTGCGCCTCGGGATCAGGCGCTTTGGGGCGTCAGTTTTTCCAGAACTCTGAGTCGGGTGCTGCGGGCCATCGGGTTGGCGTCGACTTCTGCCTGGCTGGGCCGCACGACTTTGCGGGTCACGATACGTGCCACCGGTCTAAGGCCGCAGACACAATGGGGAAATGCCGGTGGGCAGGTGCAGCCACGGGCTAAAGCGACGAAGCGTTGTTTAACGATCCGGTCTTCGAGCGAATGAAAAGAGAGCACGCATAGTCGGCCGCCCGGGTTCAAATAGTCGGCGGCATACGCGAGAAACTCTCTCAGCCGCTCGAGTTCGCGGTTGACAGCAATGCGCAGGGCCATGAAAACCCGGGTCGCGGGGTGAATCTTACGACCGTAACGTGCTTTACCGGGCAATGCCTCGATCACGATGCGGGCCAACTGGCGGCTCGAACGGATCGCTTCTTTTTTCCGCACAGCGGCAATTTTTCTGGCTATGGAGCGGCCCCGCCGCTCTTCCCCGTATTCTTTAAATATTCTGGCCAGGTTTGCTTCACTCTCGTGATTGACAATTTCCTCGGCTGTCATCCCCTTTGCAGCATTCATACGCATGTCCAGCGGCTCATCGCGGTTGAAACTGAAGCCGCGACCGCTGGCCTCGATCTGGTGGAGGGAAAGACCGAGGTCGAGCAGCATGCCGTCAACCGCAGAGATGTCCAGCCGCACCAGAATGTCCGGCAGATTGACAAAGTTGTCATGGACGATATGGACATGGGCGCTGCAGCGCTTCAGCTCGTTGCGGGCATTTTCGACGGCGTCGAGATCCTGATCGATGCCGATCAGGGTGCCCCCCGGCACTATCTTTTCACAAATGCGAATCGCGTGACCGGCACCCCCCAGGGTGCAGTCCGCGTATGTCCTGCCGGGTCGGCAATTCAGATAATCGATCACCTCGCTCGGCATGACGGGGAGATGATGATAGTGCATTCAACTAAAGACCTATGTCGCCAATTTTCTTTTTCAAATCGGGTTTTCCTACACTTTGCTCGAAGCGGCCTTCTTCGTTGTTCCAGTTTTCTCTGGACCAGATTTCAAAGTGATCGACCACGCCGACCAAAACGATTTCCTTGACGAGACCCGCGTATTCTCTCAACGGAGGCGGAATCAGAATGCGGTCCTGCCTGTCGCAGTAACAGTCGGAGGCGTTGCCGACGAAAAACCGTCGGAAGAGTCGCAGATCATCGTCCTTTGTGGCCTGATAAAGAATTTTTTGTTCAACCTTTTCCCATTCGTCAAACGGATAGGCCACCAGGCCGCCATCCAACTTGGTGACCATGACACCGGAGCGGTCACCGTTTTTTATAGGCTCCTTGAAACGCGCCGGGATGATGACACGTCCCTTTGTGTCGATGTTGTGATATGAAGAGCCTCGAAAAGACACTTTTTCCCCTGATCTCCAAATAAATCCACTTTAAACCACTTTTGATACAATTTAATGGTATTTTGCGCTGATTGTCAAGAAAAACAATTTGTAGAAAACATTTTTTTATAAATAATTAGCGGATGTTAATGATGTCGCTGGGAGGGTGGAGGAGAGTGGATGATATTTAGCAAATTCGACCAGTTAAAAGGCGATCAGCCATTAAAAATAATCGTATAAGGCGTATTTTGTCCTTGAAATACCAGCTTCTTCCCCTGTACAACAGAAACCGGAAAAAGGTACCGACCAGTGGAGGCAAGGCCATTTGCCGCGAGGAATGCTGAATGCGACGAAAAGACAAAGAGATTACCGATCGAAATGAAATCGAGTTGATTATTGAAAAGTCGGCCGTTTGCCGACTGGCGATGTCCGACAACAGTGGGCCTTACATCGTTCCCCTCTGTTTCGGCTTCAGGAACAACACGCTTTATTTCCACTCAGCTGTTGACGGCAAGAAGCTCGGCATCCTCAAGAAAAACCCGCGCGTCTGCTTCGAGCTTGACTGCGACTGTGAGGTGCGTGCCGGCGGTAAGGCCTGTGACTTCGGTATGCGCTATAGAAGCGTCATTGGATTCGGAACGGCCGCTTTTTTAGAGACAGCGGCCGCCAAGCGCGAGGCCCTCGACATCATCATGAAACACTATGCCGAGGGGACGTTCGATTATCCTGATGCGTCGGTCAACCGGATATCAATTTTCAAGGTCGAGATCGACACTATGACCGGCAAAACATCTCCCTGACCGCGCGCCACCGTCTGATCATTTGGTGCGGAAAACGATCAAAACACACCATGTTTGATTGTCACGAAAAACAATCTTCGCCAATCCCGGCTAAGTCCGAAAGGGTTATCGCCGGGCATTGCCGCGCAACCGGGGATATGATCGCGGCCGTGCGGTCGACGGCTGCCGCTTTTTTCACCGGTGCGCGCGGCAGCCACGATTGGGACCACACCCGCCGGGTTTATCGCCTTTGCGACCGCATTGCTTCCGCCGAACAGGCGGATCTCGATGTGGTTCG
>JAQAZR010000317.1:0-2904 GCA_032127235.1 Deltaproteobacteria bacterium | reverse complement strand
CCAAGGCGAGGTGACGGTCCGCTTGCGCGAAAACGGCCTGGTGTCCCTCGGCAAAGGCGCCGATCCGGACATCATCAATGCCAGCGCCAAGGCCTACATCAACGGTCTGAACCGGCTGGAATACCTCAAGGCCAACCCGGTCATCGAAGCGACGGCGGTGGCCGTATAGACTGGCACCGAGTCCGGCGTTCGAGAGGATGCTTCCTCCACATATAAAATCCGAACGCCGGATCCGATTTTTGTCGTTGAGATATTTGCCTGAACCGCTTCTGCACGACGCTTTTTCTCAAATTGATTCAACCGGAATTGCACCACCAACTGAAAAAGGTAAAACATCCATGTGTGGTCGCGAACAAGCTGTGTGCTCCCCTTCTATAGATCGAATCGTAACCTCGACATAAAATCAAGTGTCCCCATGGCCTCAAAATCTCTTTTTTCGGATCTCCCGACGTCTTTCCGTTTTTGAGACTGTTTTGCTTGACAAGCGCAAACACGCTGCATACGAGTACGTACGTCTTCATGTAAACATTTTTAGCAGGCCGCCGTTCCATCAAATAGAGACCCCAGCCGGCATAGGAAGACAAAATGATAACAACCAACGAATTGCGGATCGCTGTTTTTCCCGGTGACGGTATCGGCATCGAAGTCATGGACGTCTGTCTGACGGTATTGCAACAGTTGGAACAACATATCGGCGGCTTTCGCCTGATTACCGAAAGGCTCCCGGCCGGCGCCAATTTTTACCGGGAGACCGGCACCGATATTACCGATGAAGCTATGCAGAAGGCCCGCCAGGCCGACGCCATACTGCTCGGCGCCATGGGCCTGCCGGATGTCCGCTTCCCTGACGGCACTGAAATTTCTCCGCATTTGAAGATGCGGGTTGAATTCGGGCTCTATGCCGGTGTCCGCCCGGTCAAGTCCTATCCCAATGTGCGGAGCCCCTTGAGCGACAAGCGCAGCCGGGAAATCGACCTTGTGGTGTTGCGCGAATCCACCGAGGGCCTGTTTGCCTCCGCGGGCAAAGGCGAGGTGATCGAAGACCGCGAAGCGCGGGAGACCCTCGTCATCACCCGCAACACATGTGAACGGCTCTTCGACTTCGCTTTCAACCTCGCCCGGCGGCGCAAAGCGAGAGGGGGCAAAGGTCACGTCACCTGTGTCGACAAGGCCAACGTCTTTAGAGCCTTTGCCTTCTTCCGTAAAATTTTCAAGGAACGCGCCATCCTCAATCCGGACATTTCCACCGGCTATAACTACGTCGACGCCATGGCCCTCGACCTGGTGCGCCGGCCATGGGATTTTGATGTCCTGGTGGCGGAAAACATGTTCGCCGATATTTTATCGGATATCGGCGGCGGCATAATGGGCGGAATGGGAATGGCCGCCTGTGCCGAAATCGGTGATCACCATGCCCTGTTTCAGCCCGCACACGGCACGGCCCCGGATATCGCCGGCGCCGGCAAGGCCAATCCCACAGCCATGTTTCTGTCGGCGGCCATGATGTTGGAGTGGCTGGGAATGCGTCATGGACTGGAACCATGTCTCAGGGCTGCTCGCCGTCTGGAAACCGCCATTGAAACCGGTTTTGCCAGAGGAACTATTCAACCCATGGAGTTTGGTGGACCTCACGGAACTGCCGAGGTTACCCGAGCGGTGCTCGCCGGATTCGACGCTTAACAGGCTCTTGAAAAACGGAGAAATCAAATGACTGTCTTGCTGGGAGCCATCGGAGACGATATGACAGGGTCTACGGACTTGGCGCTCATGCTCGGCAAGAACGGCATGACCGCCGTGCAGTATATCGGTGTTCCGCGCCACCAAGACACGCTCCCGGCAGAAGCGACAGCCGCCGTGGTATCACTGAAAAGCCGCACCGTATCGGCGGCCGAGGCTGTGGATCGTTCTTTGGCGGCCTGTGACTGGATTGTCAGGCAAGGCGCCCGGCAGATCTTTTTCAAATATTGCTCTACCTTCGATTCCACCGAAAAGGGAAACATCGGTCCGGTGGCCGAAGCCCTCCTGGATCATTTGGAAGCCGCTTTGACCATCGTCTGCCCCGCCTTTCCCGCCAATGAGCGCACGGTTTACCTGGGGCACCTTTTCGTGGGCGGCCTTCCGCTCTCAGAATCCGGTATGCGGGACCACCCGTTGACACCCATGAACGATGCCAATCTCGTGCGTATTCTGGGGAAACAGGTCCGCGTACCCGGTTCAGTGGACCTGATCCCCCTGCAAGTCATCGAAAAGGGTCCCACGGCGATTGAGCAGGCACTTGACCGGCTGGCCCGCCAGGGCCGGCGTTTTGCCGTCATGGATGCCGTCAACGACAGCAATTTAATCGATATAGGAACGGCCTGCTCCAAACTGAAACTGATCACGGGCGGCTCGGGGGTGGCAATGGGTCTGCCGGCAAACTTCCGGAGAGTCGGGGCGCTGAATGCAGATGGGGGATTGGCCCAGCTCCCGAAGTTGAAAGGGGCGGCTGTGGTCCTTGCCGGCAGCTGCTCCCAGGCCACTCGGAGACAGATCAACCGGATGATGAAGAATTTTCCGGGGTTTCAACTCGATCCCCTGGCCCTATCCGAAGGTCGTCAGAATGTAGAAACCGCGGTCACTTGGGCCAAAGAGCGCATGGCCCGGCACCCCGTATTGATCTACTCCTCGGCCGAGCCTGAAATCGTGTCTCAAATTCAGTCCCGGCTGGGTAAAAGCCGGTCCGGTGAACTGGTTGAGAGTACCCTGGCGGAGGTGGCCCGCCGCCTGCTGATCGCGGGAATGACCAAACTGATTGTTGCCGGCGGTGAAACCTCGGGAGCGGTGGTCCAGGCCCTCGAGCTGAAAAGCCTCCGGATCGGACCGGAAATCGAACCCGGTGTCCCATGGACGTTCACTCTGCAGCCG
>JAQAZR010000316.1:0-14134 GCA_032127235.1 Deltaproteobacteria bacterium | reverse complement strand
CAGTTCATGGTCCTGATGTCGGTGGCCAACGGCCTGAGCGTCATTTCGGAAACTATTTTCGAAAACCGTTTCATTCATGTCAGCGAACTGCGACGCATGGGGGCCGATATCCGCGTTACGGGCAATACGGCGGTCGTGCGGGGTGTTTCTCATCTGTCGGCCGCACCGGTGATGGCCACCGATCTGAGGGCCAGTGCCTCTCTGATTCTGGCCGGCCTGGTGGCCAAGGGCTCGACCGAAGTCAATCGGGTCTACCATCTGGATCGCGGCTACCAGGCCATCGAAAAAAAGTTTGCCGCCTTGGGGGCCGCCGTCAGACGGCTGCCGGCATAGGGTAGTCCCTCCGGAAAACGCCGCTTGGAGGCCCGACACAAAATTTTCCCCCAATCGGCTTTGAAAAAAATGCACCACGGGCAGGGCTGCTTTCAACCCGATACATGCAAGTGGCACTGGGTACATATGAGCCGGAGCGGCTACTCTACTTCCGCATCTTTCGGAGAAGCGACGATCTAAGACTCTAACCGTAATGAAGAACCCTAAAGATGGTCCTGAATGTATATGCACGACCGCTCATTCCGCTGGCGCTCTCCTTCATGGTCGGTAGTGTCGGGGCGCTCTTTTTGACGGGGTTCGAGCCCGCGGTTCTGGTTGGTCTCGCGGCGGCATTCGGGTTCACCGTCTTTTGCCTGATTCGCCGCAGAAACCAACGGCTATCGCCTCTGTTGATTTTCCTTTTCCTCGGCTACCTCTCGATGCATCCTTGGATAGCGCCGCGTTTTCCGCCGCACCACATCATTCATTTTACCGGTCTGCAAAAATGGCATGTCACCGGAACCGTCGTCTCGCGGCCGGTGCCTCACATCAACCGCTTGAATTTCCTGATGACGGTTGAACGGATAGAAGCCGCCGGCATCTCCCGACCGGTCACCGGGAGGATACGGGTAACCGCCCTCGGAACCGGCTGTGGCTTTTCCCACGGCGACCGCATCTCGTTCGAGAGCCGGATTCGCGAACCACGTAACTTCAGTAATCCCGGTGGCTTCGATTATAAACGTCACCTGGCGTTCCAAGAGGTCTGGGCAACGGCCTACAGTCCCCTTGAATCCGTGACCATTTTAAACGAACGGCCACGAAGCGGGATTGGGAATTGGATCGATCGGATGCGGGACCGCATCCTCGAGCTTATTGACACGACCCCTGTCGGCGAGCACCAGGGTGTGCTGGCCGCTTTGATTCTCGGGGAACGGAGTCGCCTGGCGCCGGAAACCACCGCCTCATTTCAGCGGGTGGGCATCGGGCACCTTCTGGCCATATCCGGTCTGCATATCGGCATCGTTGCCGCAACGGTTTTTTTCCTGCTGTCCCGTATTCTGTCACGGATCCCCTGGTTCCTCTGGAATGCCGGAACCCGCAAATGGGCGGCACTCGGGACTTTTTTCCCCGTGCTGGCGTACGCTTTGCTGGCCGGCATGTCTCCCTCCACACAAAGAGCGTTGGCTATGGTCGGTGTTTTTCTGCTGACCTTTCTGTACGGCAGGGACCATGATCTTCTGAACACGCTGGCCGTTGCTGCGATGACACTTCTCGTGGTCTATCCGCCGGTTTTTATTTCCGCCTCCTTTCAGCTGTCCTTTACGGCCGTGTTTGCCATCATCTACGGCATGGCACGGTTGCCGCTGACACCGCAGCCGCTCTCTGCACCGGTGACGTCGCGGGCCTTAAGAAAGTTTACCCTCTTTGTTCTCGTGTCGGTATGGGCTACCTTGGGGACCCTGCCGCTGACGATGTTCTATTTCAACCAGGTCTCGCTGATCGGTATTCTCTCAAACTGCCTCTTCGTTCCGATAATCGGTTTCGGCGTGGTGCCGTCGGGCCTGCTGGCGGCTTTCCTGCTGCCGGTCAGTTCGAATGCCGCTGCGGCCATAATGAATCTGTCTGCGGCCGTTCTCGCTCAGACACTCAAGCTGGTGGGCCTGATGTCGCAGTTGCCCTTTGCGGCTGTTCAAACCGTTACCCCCTCCCTGCTTGAGATCGCCTGTTATTACCTTTTAGTCTTCGCAGTCGTGGTTCTTATCAGCCGCCGCAGACAGGGCGAAGCCCCGGCAGCCGGAAATCCCGAATACCGGTTGGATTCCGATGGCACCGTCGGGACGATGACGTCCGGTGGAGGCTTCAAACGAATTCAACCGATTTGGGTGGCCCTGGCATTGGTTCTGTCTGCGATTGCCGCCGACATCGGTTACTGGACCTATCAACGACTGGGGCGGCAGGACTTGCGGGCGACTTTCCTCGATGTCGGGCAGGGCAGTGCGGCACTGCTCGAGCTGCCCGGAGGATACTGCATGCTGGTCGACGGCGGCGGGTATTCGGACAATGCCGCGTTCGACGTCGGGGCCCGGATCATCGCCCCCTTTTTGTGGCAAAAGAAAATCAGAACCGTCGAGACCCTCATCCTGACACATCCCAACAGCGATCATCTGAACGGATTGATCTACATCGCCAAGCACTTCAACGTGCAACATATCTGGTCCAACGGAGAACCTGGAAATACATCCGGGTATCGGCAGTTGATGAAAACCATAAGGGATGAAAACATCACTCATCCCATGTTTCGAAAACTCGATCGGCAGGTGGAAGTCGCGGGGGTTAAAATCGAGATCCTCAATCCACCCCCCGGTTTTTTCGAGCGGCGGCAAGCGGAACCATGGCGGGATCTCAATAACAATTCCCTGGTCGTCCGGTTTACAAGCGGTGCGATTTCACTTCTTCTCTGCGGCGATATCACCGCCAAGGCCGAAAAAGAGCTTGTAACTCGAGAAGGTGACCGGTTGAAAAGCACCGTTCTCTTCATCCCGCATCACGGCAGCGACTCTTCGAGCACCCCTGGTTTCATCGACGCCGTTCAACCCCAAATCGGCATCGTTTCGGCGGGGTGGCAGAACCGCTATCACTTTCCCCATCCCGCCGTCTTGAAGCGCTATCGTCAGGCAAAAGCCCGCCTGTTGCGCACAGACCAAGACGGCGCCATTTCTCTTGCAACCGACGGTCTCCGGTTGTCCATAAGCACGGCCATCGCGGACCGTGAATGACATCCAACTACAGACGGCAAGAACAGTACGTTTTAAGAAATTACGGCATTGACCGACCGGATGGCGCGTGCGGGGCTTCCTTGCGGTTTTAGAGGAAAAAGGAAAATATTGGAAAGGGTGAAAATGCGGGCTAATTTGTTACTGGTAGAGTCCTGTATGACATGGTATATCAACTGTTGAAGCGCGAAGAAAAGAAGCAAAGGGTGCTACTCTTCCAGGGTATTGTAATAAGTCTCGAGTTTGTATTTGTCCTCTTCACTCAAAAGCCCGAAATCAACCAGGACATCCCCGATGCCGTCTTCCCGCAGCATATCGATCTTGATGATGTCTTCGGGATCCCTGCTGGTGACGTTGTAAAAGGTGTATTCATACGTCAGCTCTGACTTTTTTAATAATTTGAACTCTTTGTTTTTGATCACAATGTGTTGACTGGCCAGAAAGTAGCCCACGAACAACAAAATGCCGCTGAAAATATACTTTTTGATTCTTGCATTCATCCGACACGTCCTTTCCGCGTCACACTGCCTCTGGCATTCTCTCCAGCCACAAATTCAACTTCGCTGAAACAGCCGACCTGATGTTTTGAAGTATTATTTTATCACTTCGCGCCCGTTTTGGTCAACTTGGGGTTGATTTCGCCAGAGATTCTCGTTGAAAATTTGAATACGAATTCATATCATTACCCGGCATTGCATCGCCCGTGAACTGGCCAAGCGAAAAAGACAATCGCGTCTATATGGCCTTTTTCTAAAGTAATTATAGTATTTTGACAGACCAAACCATTTCCAGGTTTTTTCTTGACAGAGTCGGTCGGGATTTGTTAATTGAATGAATATTCATTCATTTTAATCAACAGGAGGACACTCATCATGAAAAAGATCAGAAAGGCTGCGGTGATCGGGTCCGGCGTCATGGGTGGCGGCATCGCCGCCTTGCTTGCCAGTGCCGGCGTGCGGGCGCTGATGCTGGACATCGTGCCTCCGGACTTGAAGGATGAACAGAAACGCGACCCAAAGGCGCGCAATCGCATCGTCAAGCAGGGGCTGGATAACGTGCTCAAAGCCAGTCCGGCTTTGCTCATGCATCCGCAAGATGCAGAACGCATCGACATCGGTAACCTCGAAGATGATTTTGAAAGGCTCGCCGAGTGTGACTGGGTCATTGAAGTCGTGGTTGAGAACCTGAAGGTCAAACAAAACCTCCTGCAAAAGATCGAGACAGTCCGCCGCCCGGGCACGATCGTCACCACCAATACCTCCGGAATTCCGCTCAAAGCCATGTCCAAGGGGATGAGCCTGGAGTTTCGGCAGCACTTCCTGGGGACCCATTTTTTCAATCCGGTGCGCTACATGCGGCTGCTGGAAATCATTCCGGGAGCGGACACGCTGCCGGAACTTCTCAAATTTGTTGCCGAATACGGCGAAAAGATTCTCGGCAAGGGAATCGTATGGGCCAAGGATACACCCAATTTTGTCGGCAACCGTATCGGGGTCCAGGGGATCGTCAAAGCCATGCAGTTGATGCGGGAAGAGGGCTTGACGATTCCGGCCGTCGATGCCGTCTTCGGTCCGGTCATGGGGCGGCCCAAGACCGCCATGTTCAAAACCGCCGACCTCGTGGGATTGGACGTGCTCGCCCACGTCGCCCGCAACACTTATGAAATGGTGCCGGACGACGAAGATCGGGACAGCTACGTGATGCCCGAGTTTGTTCAGAGCATGATTGAAAAAAATCTGCTGGGCAAAAAAAGCCAGAGCGGTTTCTACAAAACCGAACTGACGCCCGAGTGGCAAAAAATTCGTAAAGTGATCGATCCGGATTCGTTGGCCTACGGCGAATACGAGATGCCGACCTATCCCTGCCTGGAGAAAGCCCGGCATGCCGGGAGCCTGCCGGAAAGAATGCGGTCCGTGGTTTACGGTGACGATAAACTGGCGCGGTTCGCCTGGAAAGCCCTGGCGAATAACCTGATTTATGCCGCCAACCGTATTCCGGAAATATCCGACACGATCGTCGATATCGACAACGCCATGAGATGGGGCTTTAACTTCGAGCTCGGTCCCTTTGAAACCTGGGACGCGATCGGGTTAAAAGAGTCGGTCGAGAAAATGGAGCGCGACGGCTTAGAGGTGCCTGAAAAAATTCGGGCAATGATCGCAGCCGGCCGCAGCGCGTTTTACAGAACCGACAACGGGACGGTCTCTTATTACGATTTTGCCGCCGAAGACTACCGGGAACTCAACGTCAGTCCCAACATTATCTCCCTCAAGGCTCTCAAGGGCGCCGGCAAAATGATCAGTGACATTCCATCCGCTACCCTGGTCGATCTGGGTGACGGCGTGGCCTGCCTCGAGTTCCATACCAAAATGAATGCCCTGAATGCGGAAATCCTGGACTTTATGGCATACGCGCTCGACCATGTCGATGCCAACGGGACCGGGCTGGTCATTGGGAATCAGGCCGGTGGAATGCCGGGTGCCTTTTCCGCCGGCGCCGACCTGAAGGGTATCCTCGGGGCCGTCAAAGAGAAGCGATTTGACGATATCGAGAAGATGGTGCACGATCTGCAAACGGTTCTTCAACGGGCAAAATATGCGCCGTTTCCGGTCGTGGCGGCTCCTTTCGGATTGACCCTCGGGGGGGGCTGCGAAGTCTGCCTGGCGGTTGACCGGATCGTCGGTCACGCCGAACTCTATATGGGCTTGGTGGAAATCGGTGTCGGACTATTGCCGGCCGGCGGAGGGTGTCTGAACCTTTGGCGGCGGACCCTTCAGACGATTCCCGCTTCGGTCACGGATGTGGATCTGGGACGTTTCTTTATTCCCGTGTTTATGACCATCGCCATGGCCAAGGTCTCCACCTCGGCCGCCGATGCCCGGGCCAGCGGTTTTCTCGGTGCGCGGGACCGGATCGTCTTTAACCGCGACTACCTTGTCGGCGAGGCCAAAAAAGAAGTCTTGAAAATGGTGGATGAAGGGTATGCGCCGCCCGTCAAAAGAAAGATCAGAGTTTTCGGCGAATCGGCCCAGGGCATGATTGCAGCCGAAATCTACAACATGCACAAAGGCGGTTTTATCTCCGATTATGACGCCCTGCTGGCCAAGCGGATCGCATTTGTCATCAGCGGTGGCGCCATTCGCGCCAACAGCGAACTGGATGAAGAGGCGATTTTGACGCTCGAACGCCGGACATTCATGGAACTGCTGCGGCAGGAAAAAACAGTTGCCCGGATCGAACACATGCTCAATACGGGCAAGCCGTTGCGGAATTGAACGTATAAAGTCACCCGTCAATCGGTCTTGTTAAGAAAGGGGTAAGGATATGAGAGATGCCTATATCGCCACTTCCATCCGAACGCCGGGCTGCAAGCGCGGCAAAGGTGCTTTCAGCGACACCCGGCCGGAGGATTTGCTTTCCTTTATTTTGTCGGCTGCGGTTGAACGCACACCCAATCTCCAGAAAAAGGACGTCGAAGATATCATGGTGGGGTGTTGTTTTCCCGAGGCCGAGCAGGGGTTGAACATCGGGCGGCTTGTGAGCCAGATTGCCGGTTTTCCGGCCGAGGTGACCGGTGCAACCGTGAACCGGTTCTGCGCTTCAGGCCTGGAAGCCATCACTGCTGCGGCCTTGAAGGTAATGGCGGGCTGGGCGAATGTCGTCGTCGGCGGTGGTGTTGAGTCGATGACCTATATTCCCATGGGCGGGTTCATACCCCGGCCGCATCCCGAATATACCCGCGAACATGCCGGACTTTACGTGTCGATGGGCATCACGGCCGAAAATGTTGCCCGGCGCTACAAAATATCTCGCGAGGACCAGGATGCCTTTGCGTATCAATCTCAGATGAGAGCCGCTAACGCCAGGAAGAACGCCCTTTTTACCGAGCTGGTGCCGACGCCGGCCACAAAATTCGTGCGGCAGCCGGACGGCACTTACGAAAAGGAATCGTTTGTCCAGGCCTTCGATGACGGCATCAGGGATAACACGACCCGCGAAGGGTTGGCGACGCTGCAGCCTGTTTTTGCGGCCGGCGGCACGGTGACGGCCGGTAATTCGTCCCAGACGACCGATGGGGCTGCGGCTGCGATCATCATGAGTGCAGAGAAGGTCAAGGAGTTCGGGGTTCAACCGCTTGCCAAACTGAAGTGCTACACAACGGTGGGGTGCAAACCGGAGGAAATGGGGGTCGGACCGCGTTACGCCATTCCGAAACTGCTCGATATGGCCGGAATGGATATGGCCGACATCGGCCTTTTTGAGATCAACGAGGCCTTCGCTTCCCAGGCGCTTTACTGTATCCGCGAACTCGGCCTGGACATGGAAAAAGTAAACGTCAATGGCGGTGCCATTGCTCTCGGACACCCACTAGGATGCACCGGTGCCAAGCTGTGCGCCACCCTGCTGACCAACATGAAAACCAGGGGCATCAAATACGGTATCGAGTCGATGTGCATCGGCGGCGGCATGGGGGCAGCGGCTCTTTTCGAGCTTTGCGAATAGCTTCGTCAATTCCGTCAGCCGCCCCGGCAGCGTTCGGGATGCCAGGAAAAAAATGATTATAGCCTTGCAATTCGGCGAATAATTGATTATCTTCACCCAAATCAATGAAGTACCGCATCAGATTCGCGGGACAGTTTCGTTCTGAAGGAACAATCCGTTTTAAAAAGAGATATCCTCCAGTTTGAGACGTTGAAAATTTTATGAAAGGAGGATGTCACCATGACCAATGGAACTGTCAAGTGGTTCAGCGACCAAAAAGGGTTCGGGTTTATTGAGCAGGAAGATGGGCCGGATGTGTTTGTTCATCATTCGGCGATTAACGCCACCGGCTTTAAATCCCTCAGTGAAGGCGACCGTGTCAGCTTTGACATAGAGCAAGGGCAAAAAGGTCCGGCTGCCGTGAATGTCACTGTGATTTAACTTCCCGATTCCGGGATAAAACAAAGGGCAGCTTCTCCGAGAGGAGGGGCTGCCCTTTTTGTTGACGCAAAAGACGGTGCAATGCTAACTGTTTGGCCATGAATATCGCCGGACCTTGAAATGATTTACAGGCGGCACGGCACCTTGTCCTGGCCGGTATTTTATGTCCTGTCCGCCTGCCAATCGCGGCTTTATCGCCATTATTGTCATGACCACGCGAAATACCAAGAAAAAAAAAGCCGACCGCAAAGCTAGGCTAAAAGAGCGGCGCATCTCGCAGCAAGCCGGCCTGCGATCTGAAAAGGCAGAATATTTTTTTTATGAAGCGCAGTGGTATCGCGATCAGGGCAAACATGACAAGGCGGTGCAGCTGATCAGAAGAGCAATTAAGCTGGATCCAAAAAACATCGCTGCCATGAAGGAACTGGCCTATCTTGGTCACCAGCTGAATGATGCCGCTATTGAACTCGATGGTCTCACCCGGCTGTATCGATGTGATCAATTGGAAGACCACCATTTGCCGGCGTATATCAACTTGCTGAGTATGGGTGAGGAATTCGGGCTCGCCCTGGAAGCGTCCGATCGGCTCCTCGAACGGTTGCCCAAAATACGGTTTACGAACAAACGCCGGCTGCACGCCGAACTGCAGCGCATCCGGGAGTATTGTCTCTATCGCCTCGAATCCCGACAAATAGACACGGCGCCGACAAAACCCGCAGGCAGCCGTGCCAAGAAGCAGGAACCAAAAAAAGAAAACGACACCGCCAAAGCACCCTCCCGGCTTTTCAAACCGAAGGCGGCCAAGGTGCCGCTGCCAAAGATTCCCGTGAGTGTCGTCATCGACGAGGGGTCTTTTCGAGCCGCTTTGTCCGCCGGGGTCATTTCGACCCCCCAACAATATGACGTTGCCTTGGAGGCTCAGCGCATCCGTTTCAGGGATTCTTTTGAAAACCTGATTTGCCTGTCGAACCTGCAGAACATCCGGTCTTTGTGGTACCAGGAGGAAACCGCCCGCAAGGTCTTGAAAACATTCCGCGGGCGTGCCCTGCTATCTGACGAAGTCGGACTGGGCAAGACCATCGAGGCCGGCATGGTGTTGCAGGAATATATTCACCGCGGCATGGTCAAAAGCGCGCTGATTCTTACCCCGACGCCGCTGGTCAGCCAATGGAAAGAGGAACTAAAAACCAAATTCGACCTGGATTTTCCATCCACCGATGACCCGGATTATCGTAAAAATGAGGAGGCTTTCTGGGGTCAGGCGTTCATTTTGGCGTCGATCAATCTGGCCAAAAGCAAACGCAACCTGGAGGCCGTGACTCGCAGGGAATATGATATCGTCATCGTGGACGAAGCGCATCACCTGAAAAATCGCCAAACCCTCAACTGGAAACTGGTCAATGCGCTCAAAAAACGGTTCCTGCTTCTGTTAACCGCCACGCCGGTGGAAAACAACCTCATGGAGCTGTACAACCTGATTACCCTGCTCAAACCCGGTCAGCTCAAGACCGCCACCGCCTTTCGCGAAGAGTTCATGACCCGCGGTGATCCCACCAGCCCTCAAAATCGCTCGCGGCTCAAGGAATTGTTGGGCCAGGTGATGATCCGAAACACCCGGGCATTGGCCAACATCAACATACCCCCACGCTTTGCCGAGACCATCCGGGTGGAACCCACCGCCAGCGAAAAAGACCTGTACGAGCGGATCAATCAGCTGGTTGCCGCCATCAACTCCACCGACGGTATCGGAAACAAACTGCTGCTCAAAAACCTGCTGGCCGAGGCCGGTTCATCTCCCCGTGCGGTGGAGTTAACCCTTACGCGCATGCTGGCCAAAAAAGACCTGCTTCCGGATCACCAGAGGCAGATCCAGGCGATCCGCAACCTGTCCCGGTCCATGGCGGATACCTGCAAGAACAGGTTCCTGCTCGAGCTGGTCCGATCCAGAGCAGGCAAGAAAATCATTTTCGTCAAATTTATGGGTACACTGGAACAGATCACGGATTTTTTAAGCTGGGAAAAGATCCCCCATGCGGTTTTCCACGGCCAAATGAGCAACCAGGCCAAGGATGAACAGATCCAAAGTTTTCGTGAGGGCAGAGATATCCTTGTCACCACGGAAATCGGCGGCGAGGGGCGCAATCTGCAATTTTGCCACCAGATGATCAACTACGACCTGCCCTGGAACCCCATGAAAATCGAACAGCGGATCGGCCGGATCCACCGCATCGGGCAGGAAAACGAGGTGCGGATTTATAACCTGTGTGCGGCGGGGAGCATCGAGGACTATATTCTGGAGATCCTGGATCGCAAAATCAACATGTTCGAAATGGTCATCGGAGAGATCGATATGGTGCTGGGACGGGTTAGTGGTGAAAAAGATTTTTCCGACCGGGTGTACGACATCTGGCTGCAGTCGGCATCACCGGCGGACCGGGTAAAAGGCTTCGCGCAGCTGGCCGCGGAGCTGAAGCGATCCAAGAAGCAATATGAAAAAACACGCATGCTGGATGAGAAGCTTTTCGGAGAGAATTATGAACTCTGATTCCAGCTACGGCTTGGATGCGTTCGTGCGGAATTTTTTCACCAGCCAGGGAGCGGAAGTCGAGGCGCATGGATCCCGCCTGGACATCCTGTCGCCGCAGGAACTGGCCCGGCGTATCGGTGTTCCGGACTTTTGCAGTTTAAAGATCGGCCCCCAGGAGACCGATGGGTATGCCGTTCACTACGGCTCGCCGCTGCTGGAAAAAATTGCGGAGGCGGCCAGCGAAAAGATTCCGTTTACAATTGTCCGGTTGTCTTTTCACTATATCAAAAGCCAGGGTTTCGACAAGTTGATGCAGGATCTGTTCACTTTTCACGGTGCACGCGTTCGGGTTGAAAAGACAGCCCAGGTGCAAACAGAGTACCTGTTGCTGACCTGCCGTTATCTGGCCCAAAGCGACGAACAAAAAGAGGGCCTTTTGCCCCTGGCCTTCAATCTAGAAACCGGCGCCCCGATCGCCAACATCGACACACTGCTCGACTTAACTGAAAAAAAACCAGAGACCGGTGGTCATTTCACCGCCTTCGAAGAAGGAAAAATGCACCGGATCATCCAATGGGTTCAGCGCCGCGCTGCGAGGGTTATGGATGCGCAAATCCAAGCCTTTCGAGACAGTATGAACCGCAGGTTTAGTCGGGATGTTGCCAACCTGGAGGCCTATTACGCCGATTTGAAACGGGAGATGACGGAAAAACTGGAGCGCCCGGGCCTGTCCGAACAATCGATCAGCGAAAGAAGAGAAAAGATTCGCCTGATTCCGGATGAAATGGAAAAGAAAAAACACGATTTGTTTAAAAAGTACAGCATCAAGGTCAACTTCAAACTCAGCGGGGCGCTGCTGATACGAACGCCGGCCGTTAAGCTGTTGTGCAGCGCAACCATCGGACGGCGGCAAAAACCGCTCTCGTTCTACTACAACCCCATCGACAAATCCCTCGACCCTTTGGTTTGCAGCGGCTGCGGCGACGGCACTTACCACCTTTACTTCTGCGATCATCTGCACCTGCTATGCCCCCTGTGTGTCCCAAAATGCCCGCTCTGCATCCAGGCACATGCTCATGCGTAATCGGCGCGGTCATGCATAAACGCAGGCGTAATCGGGCAGGGTTGGTTTCATGGTGTCAAAAACTGAAGCTGTCGAACCGACTCCCCTCGAGGTCGATGTGCAGCATGCGGTTGCGGATGATCTGCCCGCGGTCGAGCAGGATTTTAATGACTTCCATGGCCTGAATTGTGGCGACGATAGAAGGCGTCAATGCTGGAACACCTAATACTGCTTCCGGACGACCGGGATCGTTTCCCGGCGTTTGCGCTTCTCCGTAAATTCGCTCCAATCCGGGATCTTCAGGGAAAATGGTCATGACCTGCCCGTCGAAACCGGCCAAGGCACCGTGTACGAGGGGAATCCCGAGTTTCTGTGCGGCGCTGCCGATCGTCATTCGATCGGGGATGTTGTCCAGCGCGTCGACTACCACGTGCACCTTTGCCAAAATGGAATCGGCATTGGCCGCCTTGATTTTTTGTCGAAACACGCTCACCTCAACCGCCGGATTGATTTCGCGAACCTTTTTGGCAGCCTCCTCTGCTTTGGGTACGCCGATATTCGCGGTGTCGGACAGGGCCTGACGGTTCAAATTGGTTTCGTCGAAAACGTCTCCGTCAACCACTGTCAAAAAACCGACCCCGATGCGGGCCAACAGCAGGATAACCGTTCCCCCCAGCCCACCGGCACCGATAACGGCCACTCTGGCGTTTGCCAGCTTCAGCTGATCTTCCAGCGCAAGGATGTCGCGGTTGCGCACGTAGCGATGCGGCCAGATGTTTTGGGTGAGCGCTGCAAGGTAGATATCGCGCATGCTGCGGGCGCAGTGCTCGGAAAGTGTCCGGGCCGGGCCATCTTCTAACACCCAAACACGGCGATGGGCCGGGTCGGAAATTTGCCCCGATATATCGCGAACCAATTTTTCCAGTTGTGCGGTTGTGAGCGAATCCATAAATTGTTCCTTTCCAGCAGCAGATGCAGAACAAACAAGATGCCTCCACCTCTGCTCTGATAAACCCCTGCCTTTAAAAAGGCAAGTGCTCCGGCTTTGACAGGGTAGCAAACCCTAAGCCTTTCGCTCGAGAAAGACTTGAAAAAGGAATCTTTCAGCCCTATTATCAACAGTATACGGATTCATAACCGATGTTTTCATACGAATGGAAGAGTGGATAAGATGAAGATTGAAGCCAACCTATACGCCACTTTGGCGCGTTACCTGCCCAATCAACGTGAAAAAGGAAGCTGCGTTGTGGATGTTGCCGATGGTGCCACAGTGGAAGACGTATTGCGGCAACTGAACATACCTATTGGACAGGTTAAGCTGATATTTGTCGACGGGATTCATGCCAGCCGGGAATCGAATTTGAAAGACGGCAGCCGCTTGGGGGTCTTCCCACCGGTAGGCGGCGGTTAAGGGATCACTTAAAAATAAGGTCACATTTTGCACGAATGACCCGATGATCCGGTGGTCGCCGGAAAGATCACAGCTGAGCTGATAAATGGTTTGAGTTACTCGGTGTCGACTTGAAAAAACAGGGTGTCTTTGTCTTTTATACGTGACCTCAATTCATCAAGGCCGATCGGACTGTTGCCTAACATCGCCCGCCGGCATCCTTTTTTGATCAGATCTTCACACCGGTCAAGTACTTCCTTCAGCTCGGTGCCTTCCATCCAAATGCCGCGCGCCAAAAGCAACGGTCCGACCTCACGGGTGGTCATGTTGAAGAGCTTCACAATCACTTTGCCCTCACACGTTTCACGGGCCGAGGCATCGTTTCGGTAGGTGATGTTTTTGCGGAGGGTGGCTAAAACGCCGCCTTTCCTCAAAACAGCACCGGCCAGACCGGGCATGGCGGCCGACAGCGCCACGGTTGCGCCTTCCCCAACAGTCGCCCGGTTGACGTCATCAACGGGATGTCCATTGAGAAATACGGTTTGAACTCTGTTCTCCAGATAGTCTTCCGCCAATCCGATCTGCCGGCACATCAAATCCTTCAAGCTGCACTCCAGGCAAGCGCTGACTTGGACCCCTCGCGAAAACAAGGGCGTGAAGCAGGGTGGTATAAGGGCCGGTTCAACCTGAAGCTGCACTGCCGTGTGGCTGTCGTTTCCCATGATCGTCAGGAGTCCCCATTCTATTTGCTGCAGGGCGGCCGCTTACGCTGGGCGTTGAGGTCTCGAATCTCCAATGTAAGGTTGCGTCCGGCTGCTTCTCGATACCGGTCCTGTAGAAATGTTGAATCGAAAAAAATGGGGAAACCGCAAACGGTGTTCCCCATTCGGTTGATGTCGAGCGGTTAACTACCAGTTGAACACCTGGTCCAGTTCCTCGTCTTTGACCTTGAAGGTGACGTTGTGCGGGGGCAGTTTTTCCTTGAGGAAATATTCCGGCAGCCGGTCCTGTTTGGATGTAAAACCGGCGCGGGTGTTGAAGTCTCTTTCGGTCTTGAGCACCGACTTGCCCAGTTCGGCCACCCCGTCCGCCGTCAACTCCCCACCGTAAAAGGCGTTGATCATATCGATCAAGGCCTGGAAGGT
>JAQAZR010000315.1:0-3593 GCA_032127235.1 Deltaproteobacteria bacterium | reverse complement strand
GAACCGGCCGGAAATTGCCCTTGCTGAAGATACCCTCGGGCTTCGGCCGTCGTCATTACGGGCAAGAGTTCCTGGTCGGGTTGCCCGTAGTTGAGCATGGCGCCGCTTTCGTCGGTGGCAATGAGAAAGACGTCCGCCCCCGCCTCCTCGGCCAACTTGACGCTGGCCAGATCCTTGTCGATGACCGCATCTACACCGCAGAAGGCGCGTCCTTCGCGTATAACCGGGATGCCGCCGCCACCGCAGCAGATGACGATGAAGTCGAGCTCGATCAGCCGCACGATTTCCCGCTTCTCGACGATGGTCACCGGTCGGGGGGAGATCACCACCCGCCGCCAGCCTTTGGTCGTCAGGCGCGTCTGATAAGACGCCCGTTTTGCCCTGGTCCGGGTCAGAATCGGGCCAATGGGCTTGCTGGGGTCACGGAAGGCTGGATCGTTTTCGTCCACGACCACATAGCTGATGAGGCTCACGATCGGTTTGGAGTGAATTCCCAGTTCCATCAGCTGGCTGTCCAGAGTGGACTCGATCATGTAACCGATCTGCCCCTGGGTCTGGGCCACCAGGATCTCCAGCGGCAACTGCGGTACATCCCTGCAGCTTTCCTGCTGGAGAAGCAGGTTACCCACTTGGGGACCGTTTCCGTGGGTGATGATGATCCGGTGCTTGCGCGCGAGCCGGGCAATCTGCCGGATCGGCACCTTGAGGTTCTCGAACTGCTCCTCGATGGTGCCTTTCTGACCCTTGCGGATCATGGCGTTGCCGCCCAGCGCCACCAGTAAAATCGGTTTTGGATTGGGTGTCTTCATGGCGGCCTTGCGGCTACTGCATGGGTCCCTGCAGTTTCTCCATCAGGACCTCTTCCAGCGTCGGCGAGCCGTGATCATGATATTCGTAGCGCACTCGCAGGTTTGGTTTTTCGATGTTGAGGATGCGGGGCAGATGGATCGGCGTGGCAAACAGCACCAGGTCGCAGTCGGCATTAGCGATGGTTTGCTCTAAGTCTCGAATCTGAGCGGGGCCGTATCCCATGGCCGGCAGCACCTTGCCCATGTGGGGATACTTGGTATAAGTGGCGATGATGGAGCCCACTGCATAGGGGCGGGGGTCGATGATTTCGGCTGCACGGTGCCGCCCGGCAGCGATCAGGCCGGCTCCAAAGGGCATCTCGCCGTGGGTCAACGTGGGGCCGTCCTCCACTACCAGCACCCTTTTCCCGCTGATTCGTTCCGGCTGGCTTACCAGGACAGACGACTCGGCCAGCACGGTCGTCGCTTTGGCGGCGTAGCGGCCAATGTTACTGCGGACCTGCTCCACCTTCTCGGGGGGTGCGGTGTCCACCTTGTTGATCACGGCAATGTCGGCCATCAGCATGTTGGTTTCCCCCGGGTAATACAGCCGTTCGTGACCGGCGCGGTGGGGGTCGAAGAGCACGATGTGCACATCCGGAAAATAGAATGGTGTGTCGTTATTGCCGCCGTCCCAGACAATGACGTCGGCTTCGTTTTCCGCTGCTTTGAGGATTTTGCCGTAGTCGATTCCGGCATATACGACGATGTCCTGGTCCACCAGTGGTTCGTACTCTTCCCGCTCTTCGATGGTGCAGCGGTGGGTATCGAAGTCCGCGTAACTGGAAAACCGCTGAACCTCCTGCAGCCGAAGGTCACCGTAGGGCATGGGGTGTCGAACCGCTACGACCCGGCGACCGCGGGCTTTCATGATTTCGCAGACCTTGCGCGTGGTCTGCGACTTGCCGCAGCCGGTGCGAACGGCACAGACGGCGACCACCGGCTTGGAAGCCCGCAGCATGGTGTAGGTGGCGCCGATCAGGGTGAAATCCGCACCACCGGCCATGGCGACGGACGCCTTGTGCATGACCTCTGTGTGAGGCACATCACTGTAGGAGAAGGCGACCAGATCGACCCGATGCTGCCGGATAAGATCGCGCAACTGCTCCTCGGGAAAAATGGGGATGCCGGTCGGGTACATCTTTCCGGCCAGCTCAGGCGGGTAGCGGCGGTCTTCGATGTCGGGGATCTGGGTGGCCGTGAAGGCGGTGACCGTATAACGGGGATTGTCCTTGAAATAGACGTTGAAATTGTGAAAATCCCGTCCCGCGGCACCCATGATAATGACTTTTTCTATCATTTTATATCTCCATTACGCGATGAACGGCATCGAGAGGTACGATCGTCGACCGCCAATCGACACCGGGGTGACGCGTGGTGCTATCGTTGGGAACCTCCCTCGCGGCATCATGGGGCCCGCAGGGTCCTTCTGAACTCTGCTGATCTCTTCCCGGATCGTTGCGGTTTCATCCCTCTGAATGAACAAGCGGCGGGTTTTCTTCTTTACGTGCCTGGTTCGAGTAGTACTGGTGATATTCGAGAACTTTTTTGATGTAGATCTGGGTCGCACTGAAGGGCGGTATGCCATTATACTCTTGAACGCGCTGAATGCCGGCATTGTAGGCAGCCAGTGCCAGGCTGACATCTTGTTTGAAGAGCTTCATGAGCTTTTTGAAATACCTGACGCCGGCGTTGATGTTTTGAACCGGATCGAATATATCGTCGACGCCCATAGATTCGGCCGTGAGGGGCATCAGCTGCATCAGGCCGCCTGCACCCATCGGTGAGAGGGCATGCGGGTCGTATCCGGATTCGGCGCGGATGATGGCCTTGATCATGGCCGTATCGACATTGTAGCGGGCCGATGCCGCTGCGATAATGGTTTGAAAAGTCTGTTCGTGCTTGTACTTGGGAAGGTGCAGCGGCGGCTTTTCAGGTGGCGGCTGCACTGTTTGAGTCATTGCCTTGTCCGCCGGCTGAATCGGTTGAAGAGAAAACCGTTGATTGATCCGTTGAATTTTCATCAGAACCCGAAAGGGGTCGAATGAATTGAGCTCTTGCGGAAACAACGACGGTATGGGGGGATAGCGGAAGGAAGCGACAACTCCCGGTAAACCGGTACGATTCATGGCATCCATGGGTGGGAACAACGCCACATAAAGGAGCGCCGTACCACAGATGAACCACACGGCCAGCGTGTTGAGCGACCAGTTCTTACAGATGTCGGGCTTCATATTTTTTATTGACCTGCAGAAATTCATTGTACCAGCTACTCTCTGATAACCGTATTCGGCCCGATGGTCAACACCCAAAATCGATCTGGCGCATAAAACCGGGGCCTGGAGTTTTCGACCGAAATGATCACGCCTCCATATTCCAAGATATTGATCTCAATGCATAAAATGCAAAAAACATGCAAAGACGACCAATTTATGATTCGATGTATTATCAGCTATTTAAAAAATTGCCATTTTTCGCTTGCCCAGAATTGAGAAAACGGTGTTATATTGTACGGTACAAAAATCCATAAGCAGGACCTCGACATGCCCCTTTTACGACGCCACAGGAAAAATATTTTTATTTCCATTGCCGTTCTGTCGATTCTCTCGACAGCCGGCATCTACCTGCTGCCGAAACTCACTCTGATCATTCCGATCAAGGTCGATTATTCGCGCGTCGGCGCTCCCAGGGTTTACCTTTTGCCGGTCGACCGGCCTCTTCGGGTCTCTGAGGACAAACGGGTCG
>JAQAZR010000314.1:0-15421 GCA_032127235.1 Deltaproteobacteria bacterium | reverse complement strand
CAAATGTATCTCTCCTACTACAACTTGGCGGAAAAGCCATTTCGAATAGATACCGATCCCCGCTTTCTTTGGTTTGGAGAGAAACATCAGGAGGCCCTGGCCGTTCTGAAATACGGTGTGCTGGAAAGAAACGGGTTCGTGGTTTTGACCGGCGGCATCGGGACCGGTAAGACCACCCTGCTGAACGCGCTTCTTGAAAGTTTGGGTGATGATGTTCTGGTCGCCGACATCAACAATCCCAAGCTCGACACCCTTGATTTTTTGAAAATTGTCGCAAAATCCTACGACCCGACGGCAGCTATCGACAACAAGGCCGATTTTATCCTTTACTTCAACCGCTATTTAAAACAGGCGCATTTTGACGGCAGGATCGTTTTGCTCGTCATTGACGAGGCTCATCGCCTGTCGCAAGATCTCCTGGAAGAAATACGGCTGCTGTCCAACGCAGAGCAGGCGGGAAAAAGGCTGATCAATATTTTCTTTATCGGCCAGAATGAATTGAAGCAATCGCTGCAGTTGTCGGAGTGCCGGGCCCTGCGTCAAAGGGTCACGCTGTTTTACGATATTCAGCCCCTTTCTGAAAGCGAAATGGTGCAGTATATCGGCCATCGTCTGAGAGTTGCCGGCAGCGAGGCACAGCTGTTCACATCGGATGCGATCCATGAAATTTATCGTTTTTCGCGGGGGTATCCACGCCTCATCAATGTCATCTGTGATCATTCTCTCCTGACCGGCTATGTCCAGGGCCTGAAAACAATATCGCCCGAGGTCGTCAATGAATGCGCCCGAGAAATTCGTTTTCCCGGTGAAACCGGATCGATAATAGAAAAAGCGTTGATCGACAAGTTGAAGAACCGGCGACGGGCGACCCTCCGCGATCCGCGGCGGGGGCCATTTCTTAGGCGGCTCATTCGGGCCGTGACGGTAAGCTGGACCCGCTTTTCTGCCGAATTGTCGACCGGGGATGGTGTTGGGAAGAAAAGGGTAGCGAAAGAAGCGGCGACCGCCGGAGTGAGCAACGAAGAACTTTCATTAGAAGGCCAGGCCTCCGTGCCTCATGCGGATGAAACCAATCCGGTCGGTGATGATACCAAGAGACCTTTTTCAAGAGTCAAACGGCAAACATTATTTTACGGCGGCTTGGGTGCCGGTATTGGAATTGTTGCGGTCGCACTGACCCTGATGGTGCAGGCCACCCCCGCGGAAAAAACAGAGGCCCCGACGCTGTCGAGCGGGACCGCTGTCGTGCAAGGGCAGGGGGTATCCCTGTCCCGCTCGGCTGCACCCTTGCCGTCGCAGCCACCTGCCGAAAAAAACGGACTGCGTTCCGCATCGGCGCCGGAAAAAGGCCGTCCCAGTGGAAGACCGCTCGAAAATCGGGGTCTTGCAGCCGTGGACCCCGTGGATGGAACGCCTGCTCCGGTATCGCCGAAACCGGCAGGTCAATCCCCAACTGCAGGAGAGCGGGCCGCACCATCGCCGGTTGAAGACCAGAAGTCGCAGCGGCTTTCTTCACTGGACTTGGCGAAGGGAGCGCTCGCGCAGAAAAATTATCCTTTGGCGCTGGAGTTGCTGGATGCGACCCGTAACACCGATAGATTGACGGAGTTCAAGCCGCTCTATGCCCAGGCCCTTACAGGTCAGGCCGGCCGTATTTTGGAGAAATCTCCGCTTGAAGCCGAAACGATATTGCGCAAAGCCGTCGCTCTGGACCCAAAAAACGTCGAGGCCCATTTCGTTCTGGGTAAAATATACACCCGCTCCAAGGACTACGCCCGGGCTATCGAGGCCTACCAAAAGGCCGTCGGTCTGGATCCTGACCTTGCAGATGCTTTATTCAACCTGGGATTCATTTATGCATCCACAGGAATGTATGCGGACGCCGAAAGAATGTTTGCACGGGTTGTCCGGACTCATCCTCCCTATTTAGACAAGGCTCTTTTCAACCTCGCCATGGTTCAACAGAAATTGGGGAAAAAAGAGGAGAGCCGGACCAACCTTGAGAAGGCGGTGGCGGTCAAACCGGACAACCAAAAGGCACAAACTTTCCTGAAACAGTTCAAGGCCGACGCGGAGGCTGGCAGGTGATGACGAAATCGCGGTTGACCCTAACCGGGATAACTCTTGCGTGGGCGCTTCTGTTGCTGGTTAATTGCAGCATGACTCAGGTGGAATCACGCCAAACACCGACCGATCAACCGACCACGGTCTCCCGCGTCCAACCATTAACGAAGCCACTGCCCTCGGAACCGGAGACCGTTGCTGAACCGGCACCCTATGTTCACACCGTCAGTCGATCGGGAGAGACCCTTGTTGCGATTTCCAGCTGGTATACCGGCTCGGCGGACAACTGGAAACGCCTGGTCGAAGCCAATAGCGGCCTCAACCCGCGGCGGATAAATGTCGGCGACAAGATCCTCATCCCCGCAGCGCTCATGAAAACGCATCAGCCGATGCCGGCGGATTTCATGGCTTCAAAAGCTCAGGTAAAAAAAAATGCGCCAACCACAAGCTCCCCGAAGAAGCCCACCGAAACCAATCGGATCGACCTTTTTGGACCTATCGAAACTAATGAGGCAGGCGAGAATCCCGACGTGGTCGGACTGCCTTTGGAATCGATCGAATAACCCTTCTGGCCGGAAAAAACCTCTTCAGCATTCAGAAAACGTGTTCGCTCACAGCGCTTGCAGTCTTAGGCGCCTTGACATGGCAATGTTGAGCCTTAATGTGATCCATCTAAGGCAAGACTGTCAGATCGGGTTTTGAGGGATCTTGGTTTTTTATTGTCTTTTTCCAAAAAATATGGGAAAAATACACACTTTTGCCGTCAATCCGATGATTAGTCTATGGAGAGGTTTAGAATTCATGTATGTCAGCCAGAGAACCCTACGAAAGCCAGTTCGGTTTAGAGGAATCGGGCTGCATTCAGGAAAAACGGTCAATCTAACGATTAAACCGGCACCTATTAACCATGGAATACGGTTTGTAAGGGTGGATCTGCCCGGGACTCCCGGAGTCACAGCCCAGTTCAACCGTGTCGTGGACACCAGCTTGGCAACGGTTATCGGCAGTGACGGTTGTATCGTATCCACCATCGAGCACCTGATGGCAACCTTTGCCGGTCTTTTCATCGACAATGCCCTGATCGAACTGGACGCTTACGAGGTCCCGGTGATGGACGGAAGCGCCGGTCCGTTCACCGAACAAATTACCAAATCCGGAATTGAAAACCAAGGCGTTCCGCGACACTTTTTTGTGCTCAGAGAGCCTATCGAACTCGTCGATGGGGACAAATCCGTCACCGCCTACCCATCGGACGTTTTCAGAATATCCTGCACCATCGATTTCGATCACCCGCTGATCGGTCGCCAATCTCTGGGGATCGACGTGACCGACAAGGTCTTTACCACCGACATTAGCCGGGCCCGGACCTTTGGATTCCTGCATGAAGTGGAGTATATGAAACGCTTTGGACTGGCGTTGGGCGGCTCCCTCGACAACGCAGTGGTCATCGATAGGGACCGGGTCGTCAACCCGGGCGGCTTGCGGTTTCCAGATGAATTTGTACGCCACAAGATCCTGGATTGTCTCGGAGATTTTTCTCTGCTGGGCATGCCGATCCTTGGGCATCTGGTCGTCATCAAATCCGGCCATGCGTTCAACCACGCCTTCCTTGAAAAATTCTTTTCTTCCAAGGAATCCTGGGAAACCCGCAGGGTTCCCGTGCCCACCCCGCTTCGGGCTGAGGAACCAAAATCTGTTGCAATATAAATAGGTTTTAGTTATATTTCAAAGATCGTTGCTAACCTCGATTCTCTGAAGGTGCTTGTGCGCCTTCACGGCCCGATGTGCAGGCTACAATATAGGATATTTTATGGGCCGCAATGTCGGCATTATATTCATCTTAATGGTCTGCCTGCTATGGCATGCTGTTGAACCGGTGGCTGCCGAGGACGCCCGGTTAACGCACATGACCGTATCCAACACGCGTGACGATCTCCTTTTGTACCTCACTCTCGAAGACGCCTTCACCGATAAACTCAAAGAGGCCATCCTGAGCGGTGTTGCGGCAACGTTTGTTTTTTATATCAGTCTCTACCACGTCCGCAACTGGTGGGTCGATAAAAATATCGCCGATATCGAATTGACCCACACGATCAAATACGACAACCTGAAGAAGGAATTCACCGTCAAACGATCGTGGAAAGAAGGTGCTCCGGTTGTCACCCAGTCTTTTTCGCAGGCACAGCAATGGATGACTGAAGTCGATGCCTTGAGCGTGTATCCATTGAAGGAACTTGAAAAAGGACAACAGTATCAAATTCGTGCAATGGCCGAGGTCAGCAAGCTGACCTTGCCGCTCTATCTCCACTACGTACTCTTTTCACTATGGGATGTCCAAACCGATTGGTATACGATCGATTTCATCTATTAGCTCAAGATGATCTCGGATGCCGGTTTCCTGCACAATTTATACGACTGCTCCCCTTTTTACCATGGATGACACCAGCAGAACCAACAGGCCACTTTCACTGACACCGGCCCAGGCCGACAGGAAGCGACGCAAACGCGAAGGTGTGCTGATCGTTGTCATCACCATTGTTGTCGCCTTTCTGACGTTGGCCGAGTTCCGTGTCATTCACTTCGGATCTGACATACCGGTATCAAATACCGTCCTGATGTTCATTCTCATCAACATCAACCTTCTTCTGCTGATCCTGCTGATTTTTTTGGTCTTCCGTAACCTGGTCAAGCTGCTCTATGAACGCAAGCGCAACGTCATGGGGGCCAGGCTGCGCACACGTTTGACGGTTGCCTTCATTGCGCTCACGCTCCTGCCGACGATTGTCCTATTTTCCTTTTCAATCAACTTCATCACCACCAGCCTCGAATTCTGGTTCAACGTTCCGGTGGAACAGGCGCTGGAAAACTCTCTGACGGTCGGCCGCAGTGTCTACAAACAAGCCGAGACCAACAGTCGGTTTCTTATCGAACGGGCGGCCTACCAGATTGCCAAGAAAGACCTTTTAAAACCCCAGAATATCGATGCGCTTTCCCGTTACACCCGGGTTGTCCAACGCGAGTTCAATATCGCTGCGGTCGAGGTATACGACGTCAATGCCAAGCGCCTGACGTTTTCACTTTCCGAGGACCTCGAAAATACGGCTTTCGGTGTCATACCGACCGACAAACTCCTGGAGGACATCGTTCCGGAGAGTATTTGGACCTTTTCGGAAAACATCTCCAAGGGGGAGTTGATCCGGACCATGGGAACGATTCCTTTTGGAGTCCCGCGCGAGCAGGCCAAAGGATTTCTGGGCCTGTCCATCCTGCTGGTGCCGGACATCTCTCAGAGCATGAAGTCGATTACGCGCGGGTTCGAAGAATACCAGCAGATAAAATTGCTCAAAAAGCCGATCCAGAACACCTATTACATTGTTCTATCCATTGTTGCCCTTTTGGTTCTTTTTTGTGCCATCTGGTTCGGATTTTATCTTGCTCGCTCTATCAGTATTCCCATAAAAGAGTTGGCCGAAGGCACCCGTCGAGTGGCCGAGGGTGAGTTGGGCTTTACGATCGAGCGGGTTGCGGACGATGAGATCGGAAGCCTGGTGGAATCCTTCAACAAAATGACGCGAGATTTGCGCATCAGCCGCGAGCAACTGGAGCTCTCCGCCCGCATGCTACAGCAGCAGAACGTCGAAATCGAGGAGAAGCGTCAGTACATGGAAATTGTTTTGAAAAATGTTTCTGCCGGCGTCATCACCCTCGATGCCGGCGGCATCATCAAGACGATCAACACCTCGGCGGCTCAAATGCTGGGTCTCAGAGTCAACGATGTTCTTAACCACAGTTATGAACACTTGCTGGACGGTCAGTTCCGCGGTCTGGCCCGTGAAATCATGGACAGCCTGTCGCTCTCAAAAAACGATGCCCTTCAGCTGCCTCTGCGGTTGATCATCGATGGACGGACGCGCAGCTTTTTGACCAACATTAATGCACTTAAGGACGATGCCGGCAACCCCATGGGCATTGTGATGGTGTTTGATGATCTTACGGAGATGGAAAGAGCGCAGCGGATGGCAGCCTGGCGCGAGGTGGCCCGCCGAATCGCGCATGAAGTAAAAAATCCGTTGACACCGATCACCCTCTCGGCCCAGCGGCTCAAACGAAAATTCGCCAAAGACCACGAAGACCCTGTTTTCGACGAATGCATTCGGATGATCATCGACCACGTGGAATTGATTCGCAACCTGGTTAACGAGTTTTCAGCATTTGCCAAATTTCCGAGTGTTGATCTCAAACCTTGCGAACTGCTGCCCATCATCGAGGAAACCGTAGCCCTCTACAAAGATGGGCACCCTGACATCCGTTTCGAAACCGGGTTGACCGACGCCATTCCGATCATGAACCTGGACCGTAAACAGATCAAGCAGGCCATGATCAATCTTCTGGAAAACGCTATTGCGGCCATCAAGGGCCGGGGTGAAATTGCGATCACATCGACCCATGATTCAATTTTAAATCGGGTCCGCATCGAAGTGGCCGACAACGGGCCCGGTATCTCGGATGCCGACAAGACCCGGGTGTTCGAACCTAATTTTTCCACCAAGAAGGCCGGTATGGGGCTGGGTCTGACAATCGTCAGCACGATTGTCGGAGACCACAACGGCGTCATAAGCGTCCAGGATCATCAGCCTACAGGGGCCAAGTTCGTTATTGAACTGCCGGTCTAACCGGTAACGGGTCCGGTTTGGATTAACGGCAACGGGTAGAATTCGTCGCCGGATAACTTCTTCAAGGAGTTCAACGAATGAATCCTTCCATCTTGATCGTTGATGACGAGCCTTCGATTCTTCAGTCCCTGGCAGGGCTTCTAACCGACGAGGGCTTCGACGTACGCACCGCATCCAACGGCTACGAGGCCCTGAAAACAATTGAAAGCGAATCACCCGACCTTGTGCTCCTCGATATCTGGATGCCGGGCCTGGACGGCATCGACACCTTGCAGGAAATCAAAAAGAACAACCCCTTCATTCAGGTGATCATCATCACCGGACACGGGACGATCGAAACGGCCGTAAAGGCCACCAAAATTGGTGCATATGACCTGATCGAAAAGCCCCTTTCCATCGACAAGATTATACTCGCGATCAACAACGCCTTGAATTATCGCCGACTCGAAGAAGAGAACCGCTATCTGCGTAAGAAGATGATCGAGAAGAATTCCATCAGCGGAAACAGTCCGCCGATTCAGTTGCTCAAAAAACAGGTCGCCGTGGCTGCCCCGACGGACACTTGGATCCTGATAAAGGGCGAAAATGGAACGGGTAAAGAACTCATGGCCCGTACTATCCATCAACTCAGCCGGCGTGTCGACCAACCCTTGATTACCGTCAACTGTGCCGCCATCCCGGAAGAACTGATCGAAAGTGAACTATTCGGACATGAAAAGGGCGCTTTTCCGGGTGCCACTGTGAAAAAAAGAGGAAAATTCGAATTGGCAAACGGCGGGACCATATTTCTGGATGAAATCGGCGACATGAGCTTGAAAACGCAGTCAAAAATGCTGCGCGTGCTCGAGGAGCAGAAGTTCAACCGGTTGGGAGGCAATCGCACCATCACCGTGGATGTCCGCGTCATTGCCGCCACCAACAAAGAACTCGAAAAAGAAATTGAAGAAGGGACATTCAGGGGGGATTTGTTCTATCGTCTGAACGTCGTACCGATCGAGGTGCCGGCGCTGCGGAGCCGAATCGAGGATATTCCGCTGCTTGTCGACATCTTCTTCGAGGAATTTGCAAAGCAAAGTCAAAAGGAAAAAAAGAAGATGACTCCCGGTGCGCTCGATCTGCTCCGCTATTACGCTTGGCCGGGAAACGTTCGCGAATTGAAAAATTTGGTGGAACGCCTGGCCATAATGGTTGAAAAAGAAATTATCGACATCGGAGACTTACCCGAACCTTATAATCCCGCAGCAGGCCTCGAGGCCGTTCTCGGTGAATCCGAACTGCTGGCCATCGATAATTTGAAGGAAGCCAAGAAGGTCTTTGAAAGAGAATACATTCAAAAGAAGCTCGAAGAAAACAAAAACAATATAACCAGGACCGCAAAAATACTCGGCGTCGGACGCGGTTACTTGCATAAGAAAATAAAAGAGATCATCAGGTAACCTTGCTCCTTATCGGTTAAGGAAAATTTCATTTGCGCATTATCGGCGGAAGCCTGAGAGGAAAAAATCTGGCTTCTTTGAGCGGCTCTGCGATTCGGCCGACAGCCGACCGGCTGCGGGAGTCGATATTCAATATCATCGCTGCGCGGGTTCCGAACGCCGTGGTGCTGGACCTGTTTGCCGGTACCGGCGCATTCGGCATTGAAGCACTGAGCCGCCATGCACGCGCGGCCGTTTTCATCGACAACAGCCGTGCGGCTGTAACTGTCATCAATCGCAATCTGGAGATGTGCCGGCTCCTGGATCGGGCACGGGTCATCCTCAGTGATATTACCCGCGGCCTCGACAGAATTCCAATGCCTCAGCCACGGTTCGACCTCGTATTCATGGACCCGCCTTATAACCGGGGTTTTGTCCGAAACGGCCTGGATTTACTCCGACGCAACCCCTGCCTGGCACCCGGACACTGTATGATTCTCGAACACTCCTCGCACGAGCCGCTTCCGTTCGACCTGGAGGGCTATGTACTTCACGACCAGAGACGCTACGGAAAAACCCTTGTTTCGTTTTTAGAATGTGTGCTATGAACGCCAAACCAGCCACCCCGGCACCTTTTTATTGCTGCCGGCAAATGGCTCTTTTCTGCAATCGCGGCGCAAATCACGCCGGAGGCGTCACCAAGAGCGGGTCGTAGACGTGACGGGTCTGCAAAATCACTTGTGCGGCCCACGAGACAAGGCTTCAGCGTAATTTCTTGATTTCCTTGAATTTGCAGAAAATTTCACACTTCTGGATCGGAAACTGATCCGTGCTCTTAATGCAGCCGTGGTTGGGCACTAACTCAAAAAGTCGCGGATGAAGGCTATGGCGAGAGTTGCGATATATCCGGGGTCTTTCGATCCGGTTACCAACGGTCACCTGGACATCGTCAAGCGGGGACTGAAACTGTTCGATAAGATCATCGTCACCATTTTGTACAACCCCGGAAAGGAAACCCTTTTTTCCGTGGAAGAACGGCTGGGCATGCTCCGGGAGAGCATGAAGAGTCTATCGCATATCGAAATCGATCGTTACGATGGTCTTTTGGTGGATTATGCAGCCAAGCGCAAAGCCCATGCGATTCTGCGTGGCATGCGGGCCGTTTCGGATTTCGAGTACGAGTTCCAGATGGCCCTTATGAACCGACGCCTCAACCGTGAAATCCAGACGGTTTTTTTGATGACCGGTCTGCGCTGGATTTTTGCCAGCTCCTCCATTATCAAGGAAGCGGCCCGGTTCGGCGGCAACATCGAAGGTATGGTGCCGTCGAACGTGCTCAAAAAACTTAAAATAAAATTCGGCCAAAAGCAGGAAGGTTCTTGACGCCGAATCCGCCATCATTCGATGCGTTTCGGTCTTCCTCTCTCTGCCCCGATTGATATCATGGACCTCTGGCAGCTCACCATTTTTTGTAAAATCGTCGAACAGCGGAGCTTTTCAAAGGCCGGAAAACTGATCCACCTGTCGCAACCGACCGTCAGCAGCCACATAAAGGACCTGGAACATCATTTTGGCTGCCGGTTGATCGATCGATTGGCCAAAGAGGCTGTCCCCACCAAAGAAGGCGAGCTTCTCTATCACTATGCCCTGCGGCTGATTGCATTGAGAGACGAAGCTGAAAAGACTCTCAGCCAATTCAAAGGCGCCGTCGAAGGCAATCTGGCCATTGGGGGTAGCACCATCCCTGGTGGCCATATTTTACCGCGAATTGCAGCAGGCTTTATATTAAAATACCCGCAAGTTTATTTATCCCTCAAAGTGGCTGACACGGGTAAAATCGTCACCGATATTCTCTCCGGAGAGCTCGAATTTGGGATAGTCGGTGCGCGAACATCCAACGGCAAACTGGAGCAGCAGGTCTTGGTGGAAGACGAAATGCGTTTGATCATTCCGGCCGATCACCGCTGGCACGGCAAAAACGGCGTCACTTTTGATATGCTGCTCCAAGAAAGCTTTATCGTGCGCGAACCGGGCTCCGGCACTTTAAAATCGATTGAAGAAAGTCTCCAAAAAAAGGGCCATCGGCTAAAAGACATTCACATCGTTGCCGAATTCGGTAGCACGGAAGCGGTCGTCCAGGGAGTTAAAAGTAAAATCGGTCTGTCTATCGTCTCTCCGATCGCTGTTATCGAACAATTGAAAGCCGGATCGCTCAAAGCTTTGCGGATCGAGGGTCTGGATCTCAAACGACATTTTTATCTGACCCGCCATAAACACCGCAGCCTTTCCCCACCGGCCGAGGCTTTTGTATCCTTCCTGGTGCAAGCCGCGGCCGAAACGGACCTCATGGGTGGACTTAGAAAAAGCGCTTGAGGATAATGAAGCCGGCGATCAATAAAACCGTAAAGGCCACAGCCAGGATGTTAAAATATTTGTCGATGAAACTCTGTATGCGGGATCCGAAAATATAAATCAACCCGCCGACAAGAAAAAAACGGGCCGAGCGGGACACAAGCGAAGCAAGAAAAAAAACCATAAAATTGATTTCGAACATGCCGGCGGCAATGGTGAACACTTTGTAAGGAATCGGGGTAAATCCGGCAATACCAATTGCCCATGCGTCGTATGTCCGGTAGAGAGTGCCGATATAGTCGACCTTGTCGGTCAGACCGTAAAAAGCGATGATTTTTTCTCCGATCCCCTGCATGAACTGCCAACCGATCAAATAACCGAAACAGCCGCCGAGAACCGAGCCGATTGATGAAATCAGGGCGAATTTAAATGATTTGCGGGGAATCGCAACTGCGAGGGCAATCAACAGGACATCCGGTGGAATCGGAAAAAAGGAAGACTCGCTAAAAGCGAGCAGGAAAAGCGCCCATGAACCGTAGGGGGTTTCGGCCCAATGCAGGACCCAGTCATAGAGTTTGCGCAACATTCAGCGGTCGCTCCAACCTTTTTCGCCGACCAGTTTGACAAAGCGACAGCCACCGAGATTACTGCGATGAATTCCGTCTTGGTTTTTTAATATTTTAACCAATTCCTGTGAGTGCTGATCACCGACCGGAACCACCATTCGTCCATTTTCGGCCAACTGGTCGATCAGAGAATCGGGAATACGCGGGGCACCGGCGGTGACGATGATGGCGTCAAACGGACTTTCTTCAAGCCAGCCGACGGTACCGTCACCGAAGCGGGTGATAATGTTGTGATATCGGAGGCGGTCGAAAATCCGACGGGCTTTTATCAGAAGAGAATGGATGCGCTCGATGGTGTAGACCCGATAGACGATTTCCGCCAGAATGGCGGCCTGGTAACCCGATCCGGTCCCGATTTCGAGCACCCGGTCGTTTGCCGAAAGCTGAAGTGCCTGAGTCATTTCGGCAACGATGTACGGTTGCGAGATGGTCTGCTGGTCCCCGATAGGAAGGGGAAAATCACCGTAAGCCTGGTCTCTCAAAGCTTCACTGACAAAGAGATGGCGGGGCACCTTGCGCATAGCTGCCAGGACTCCCTGATCGGTGATACCGCGGGTTTCAATCTGGCGTTTGACCATTTCTTCGCGCTGACGATCGAATTTTGTCGATTCTTTTTCTATCATGCACGCCATCCGGAAAAACTTTCGGGTCATATTTTGTAGATGATGCGTTTGTCCGTAATGATGATATCCACGTGCTTGTCGTGGGACTCGATCGGCACTTGGGGAATGATTTGATAGTCCAGGGCCAGAGCCACCTTGCGGGTCGTTACCGGCAGGTGCGGGATGAGCCGGTCGTAATATCCGTCTCCCGATCCAATTCTCCCGCCTTTTTCGTCGAAAGCAACTCCCGGTATGATGGCGATATCGATGCAGTCGATCGGCACGGTGCGGCACCTTCCCGGGTCCGGTTGCAGGATGCCGTTTTGGCCGGGTTTCAAGTCTTTTGCGAAGTCGTCAATTTTAAACAGCTTAAATTTCTTGGTGTCGGTTTTAACCAGAGGAAGAACGACGATCTTGTTTTGGTCGAAAGTGCGCCGGATAATTTCTGCGGACTTCACTTCGTTTGGATTCTCAATGTACAGCAGGGCAATCTTGGCCTCGAGAAAATTGGCGAAATCAAAAAGGCGGTTTTCAATCAAACTGGTTTTTTCAGCCAGTTCGTCCACGGAGAGTCTGCCGATCGTAGCGGCAATCTCTTTTCTAATATCAGCCTTGGTTTTCTGGATTTCTTCCATAACTGGTATTCCCTCGCCGGTAGTTCATTGGTTAAAAGGCACCCCCGAAATGCGTCAACCTGTATTCATCATTGACTAATCTGTAGCCTCATGTTAGAGATTTCCAATTATTTTGTCGATTGCGGCCGGATGTCCGACGGCGACGGATAGCCGGTTTTAATACCTGCCGAGTCATGCGGTTCATAACCACTGCCACATTATAGAATTTCGAATGCAAATCATAGCGAACGGCCTCCTTTAATACAAGAACATACTGAAAAAATAACACTTAATATAGGGCCGATATGTTGGAAATCAAGTTTGTCAGGCAGAATTTATCCGATGTCAAGCGTGCACTGGAGGCGCGACATTCGGAACTCGATATCAGTGCGTTCCAAACGGCCGATGATCTTCGGCGCGGTGTTCTTGTCGAACTCGAAGAACTGCGTCACCAACGCAACCGAGTGTCCGATCAGATTGCCGATTTGAAGAAAGTTAGTGAAGATGCAAAGGTTCTCGTTGAGCAAATGCGCTTAGTGTCGGCCAAAATAAAAATACTCGAACAAGAGTTGGCGGTGCACCAAGAAACACTCGACAAGATCCTGCTCGAAATTCCGAACATCCCGCATGCCTCGGTTCCGTTTGGCAAGGATGCCGCCGACAATTCACTTGTCAAACAGGTGGGGACACCACCTCACTTTGGATATGACGCTCAAGCCCATTGGGATATAGGGACCAGACTCGGAATCCTCGACTTCGAGCGTGCCGCCAAGATCACAGGCGCTCGCTTTCCTCTGTACCTCGGCGCCGGGGCCCATCTTGAAAGGGCCTTGATCAATTTCATGTTAGACCTTCATGTCTCCGAGCATGGATACACAGAGGTCCTGCCGCCGTTCGCCGTCAACCGGCAGAGTATGACCAACACCGGGCAACTGCCGAAATTCGAACAGGATCTCTTCAAGCTCGAGGGCTGGGACTACTTCATGATACCGACTGCCGAAGTACCGCTTACCAACCTGCACCAGGGAGAAGTGCTGGATGAAGGCCAGCTGCCGATTTATTACACGGCCGTCACTCCCTGCTTCCGATCCGAGGCCGGTTCATACGGTAAGGATACCAGAGGATTAATCCGTCAGCACCAGTTCAACAAGGTCGAAATGGTGAAATTGACACAACCGGAGGCGTCCTATGATGAACTCGAAAAAATGCTGACCAATGCCGAGGCCGTTCTCCAGCGGCTGGGGCTGCCCTATCAGGTTGTTTCACTTTGCACCGGCGACATGGGGTTCTCCGCTGCAAAGACGTATGACCTCGAAGTCTGGATGCCGGGTCAAGGCGCCTACCGCGAGATCTCGTCTTGTTCCAATTGTGAGAGCTTTCAGGCACGGCGGGCCAACATTCGTTTCCGGCAAAAGGGGAAAAAGGGAACGGAGCTCGTTCACACCCTCAACGGTTCCGGGCTTGCGGTGGGACGGACCGTTGCAGCGATCTTGGAAAATTATCAGCAGGCCGACGGTAGTGTGGTCATACCCGAGGCGCTGCGACCTTACATGGGCGGCATGGAAGTCATAAAACCTTGAGAATAGAAGACATTCCCGAAGACATTCGTCCTTACATTTTGCCGCAACCGTCCGGCGATCCCGTCTATCGCTGCCTGGGGTGCGCTGCGGAATACAGCATCGAGAAATTGCTTTACACCTGCCCGCAATGCCGGCAGGTATTGCTGATTGTCGACCGCAACGTCGATCGCTTGCGAGCAATTTCGGGAAGGATCTGGCAACGGGTGCTCGACTACCGCAAGATGCTCACCCTTCCGGCCCTGAAAGGCATTTACCGCTATCACGAATTTATCGGCTCGGCCATCCCGTTGGAATCCGTTGTCTATTTAGGAGAAGGTCACACCCCTGTGATCGAGGCCAACGGTTTCATGCAGAAAAAAGTCGGACTCCGGTTTTATTTCAAAAACGACGGACAGAATCCAAGCGCATCATTCAAGGACCGGGGTATGGCCAGCGCGCTGAGCTACATTAACCACCTGATCCACCAGGGACTGGTATCCGAGGTGCTGGCGGTGTGTGCCTCCACCGGCGACACTTCGGCCGCAGCCGCCTTGTACGCGTCTTATCTGAATCCCCACATCAAGTCGGCCGTGCTGCTGCCCCATAAAAAAGTCACCCCCCAACAACTTTCCCAACCGCTCGGAAGTGGCGCGGCTGTTTTTGAAATACCGGGTGTTTTTGACGATTGCATGAAAGTCGTCGAACGGCTGTCAGACGAATACGATGTCGCGTTGCTCAACTCGAAAAACGCCTGGCGGATATTGGGACAGGAATCCTATTCCTATGAGATAGCCCAGGATTTTGAGTACGACCTGAGCGACAAAGTCGTCATCCTGCCGATCGGCAATGCCGGAAACATAACGGCTGTGATGAGCGGGTTCTTAAAGTTTCATGAAGCCGGAATCATCGGCGACTTGCCGAAGGTCATCGGCGTGCAGTCACAACACGCCAATCCGGTTTACCGGTACTACCTTGAACCGAACCCGTCAAAGCGAAAGTTTGTGCCGGTTACGGTTAAGCCGAGCGTAGCCCAGGCGGCCATGATCGGCAACCCCGTGTCCATGCCCCGGGTCATCCACTTGGTGGAGCGCTATAACCAGGAGGCCGGCCGGCAACGGGTTTTTTTCGTCGAAGTGACCGAGCAGGCCATCATGGACTGGGAACTGCTGGCCAATCGCAACGGTCACATCGCCTGCACCCATGGTGGGGAAGCTCTGGCCGGCCTGGTGATTGCCCGGAAACAGGGCCTGGTCGACGGCGACGACATTGCGGTTATCGATTCCACTGCCCACGCGTTGAAATTTGCCGGTTTTCAGCAGATGTATTTCGAACAGCAGTTCCCGCCGGAATACGGCATCACAGTCGATCCGCAGTTGATCAACACACCGCTGTACCTCCGCCCGCAAGGCCTGGAAAAATTACCGGCGCCAGGAAAACCACTGAGCGGCCTTGATTTCGACCTGTTCGTGCGGCGTGTGTCCGAGGAGATCGCAGACAGATTAAACCTGAAAAAACC
>JAQAZR010000313.1:0-4902 GCA_032127235.1 Deltaproteobacteria bacterium | reverse complement strand
GGTGAAGAACGTGGCGGATTTCTGGGACGATCAGCCCTTTATGGTCGTCAACAGCGACATCGTGACCGACATCGATCTGGATGCGGTGTATCGATTCCACCGGCAGCACCCGCAACCGGTGACATTGGTTCTGCACGACGCACCTGAGTTCAACACGGTTGCAGTCGATTCGGACGACCTCGTGACGGGCTTCGGCGAACCAGGCGCAGGCGCACATCCCCCGAACGGTCGGCTGCTGGCCTTCACGGGCATCCAGGTTCTCGATCCCGAAGTTCTCGACCTCATCCCACCGGACGTCTTTCACAGCAGTATCGATACCTATCGGACCCTGATCGCCGGAGGACGGGGGGTCAAGGCATTCATTGCGGCCGGACACTACTGGGCCGACATCGGCACTCCCGAACGCTACCGTCAGACGGTTTACGATAGGATGACACCCCGGGCGTTTGCGCAGGTTTTTCCGGACCCTCCCCCAGGCCCGATCGACCGCGAACTGCTGGCCGGTGACGGTTCCGATCGACTCTGGTACCGGCTGAAATACGGACCGTCTTCCCTGATCCTGGCGGACCACGGCATTCGCACCGGTACACAGACCGCCGAAGTCGACGCCTTTGTGGCCATCGGCCGCCACCTTCGGGCGGCCGGCATCGACGTGCCGCAAATTTACCTCTCCGATCGGTTTGCCGGACTGGTCTACCTTGAAGACATCGGTGACGAACACCTGCAGGAGACGGTCCGGCGCACTTCGCGCAGCGAGGAACTGGCCGCCCGCTATCGGCCGATCATCCGGCAGCTGGTCAAAATGGCCTTCACCGGCGCCGAGAACTTCGATCCGGCTTGGGCCTACCAGACGCCGTCCTACAGTCGCGAGCTCATCCTCGAAAGAGAGTGCCGCTATTTCGTGGAGGCCTTTTTGACAACTTACCTGGGCCGCAGGGTCTCATTTGCCGATCTGGCAGAAGAGTTCGCCCGGTTGGCCGATCGTGCCCTGGCTTTCGGCGTCAACGGATTCATGCACCGCGACTTTCAGTCCCGCAACATCATGATCAGAAACGGAAACGGCGTCATCATCGATTTTCAGGGCGGCCGCCTGGGACCGATCCAGTACGATCTGGCATCGCTGTTGATCGACCCCTATGTCGATCTGCCACTGATCGTTCAGGATCATCTGCTGGCGTATTGTCTGCACCAGATCGAGGCGACAAGACCCGTCGATCCCCATCGGTTCCGCAAGGGCTATCATTACTGCTGCCTGACCCGCAATCTTCAAATCCTGGGCGCATTCGGCCACCTCAGCAAAGTCAAGGGTAAAACCCAATTTGAAGCCTATATACCGACTGCCGTTCGAGGTCTGCACCAGCGGTTGAACCGCGACAGCGAAAACGAGTTTCCCCAGCTGAACGCCATCACATCCGAGGTAGTCGACGGTTTCCTTCACGGATAATATAGGTTCTAAGATAAAGGTTTTGGGCTGCGTTATCGGTCGTCGGCGTATTACCATACAGCCTTCTCCCTCTGGCCTTGCCAAAACCTTTATCTTAAAGCCTATACCTAAACCCCGTAAAGGAGGCATCCCCGATGGATTCGATTAAAGTGATGGTCAACGGCCTTCCGGGCCGCATGGCAGGCGCCGTGGCGCGGCACGTTTTGAGCGACAGCCGTTTCGAGTTGATCCCCTTTTCGTTCACCGGACCCGAAATTTCAGAGGGCGAAACGCGCGTTGAGGATACCGCTGTCCGTCTCGTAAGGCCGGAAGACCGCGATGCCGCCTTATCGAAGGTCAAGGCTGTGAGCCCCGATTTCATCAGTGTCGACTACTCCCATCCGTCGGCCGTCAATCCAAATGGCGATTTTTACTGTCGCAACGGGCTGCCGTTTGTCATGGGCACCACCGGAGGAAATCGCGACCGGCTGGAAGAGGCCGTCCGGCAGTCGTCGACAGCGGCCGTCATTGCCCCCAATATGGCCAAACAGATCGTCGGATTTCAAGCGATGATGGCGCAAACCGCTCGATCATTTCCCGGCCTCTTCGAGGGCTACCGCCTGGAGATCAGAGAAAGCCACCAGAAAGGCAAAGCCGATACCAGCGGGACCGCAAAAGCCATGGTGACATACTTCAACGACCTGGGCATTCCGTTCGTCGAAGCCGATATCCGCAAGGAGCGGGATCCGGAAAGACAAAAAAACGTCTGGGGCATTCCGGAAGAATTTCTGACCGGGCACGGTTGGCACACCTACACCCTGACATCTGCCGACGGGACCGTGCGGTTTGAATTCAGCCATAACGTCAACGGGCGCGAGATTTACGCCCGCGGCACCCTGGATGCCATTGCCTACCTGCGTGCAAAACTGCAGCAAGGAGCAAGAGGCAAGGTCTTCTCGATGATCGATGTGTTGCAGGGAAAATAGGGAATTCCGGACACTGCATCGCGTCTCGACCGATAGGATGACGGTCTCCGGTTATTGGCCGCCGGTGCCGGTGCGCCCTTCCGTCAGATCTTTTTGCCGCACGAGATGCTCCAGATGCTCGCGTGCGCCTTCATACTGCGGATCGCGTTCGAGGATCTCTCTGAACTGTTCTTCGGCCTGATCCAGATGACCGGCTTCTTCGTAAAACAGACCGAGGTACTCCCGGAATTCCAAAACATCCGGCGCCATCCGGATGGCGGTCACAAATTCCTTTCGGGCCGCATCGTATTCGGATTTTTTCTGATAGGCCATCCCGAGGCCGAAGTGGTTGTCGGCGCTAAGCGGATTTAACGCCAGTCCGCTGTCAAAAGCCGCGATGGCCTCTTCCGGTCGATTGATCGCCAGACAGGCTTTCCCCAGGTTGTGAAAAATCTGCTCGGTCCGGTAGCCCGCCTGGACCGCGGCTCTGTAATAAGCGATTTCGCTCTCGATCTCCCCCAATTGACCGTAGGCATAGCCAAGCATGTAAAGGGCCTCGGAATTGTCCGGGTCCTTGCGGAGCACCTGCTCGTAGAGACGGATCCCGGCGAGATACTCACCGCTTTCCATGGCCGCATAGGCGCGCTGTTCGGTCGTTTTTTCGACGGCCTGAGGGATCTCGGTGCCCGGCCGGTGCACAACCGGCTGCGTGCATCCGGCCGCCAGCATCCCGAGCGCCAGGCAGGCCAGGAGGATACAAACGGTCGGGATCAGGGAGTTCGATCGACTGTGGTTGACTTCCGGGATAGAATGCATTTTAGAATACACTGAAATGGTCCGTCCCCAAACGGCATCTTTGGGTAAAATCAAAAGGTGGCACTCAAGGATTTCAAAGTCCGCGGTGTGAGGTGCCCCGGCCATCTGTCACTGTTCCTTTGGTAAGAAGCACGCCGCCGAAATCGTGTTTGTCACCAGGCCCTCACTAGTTAGTGCCCATCCACGGTTTTATTAGGGGCACTGATTTGATTGGTTTCCGATCCAGAAATGAGCAGTTTTCTGCAAGTTCAAGGAAATCAAGGAATGGCGCGGAGGCGTACTCGTGTACGTCGCACAAGCGATTCCGCAGACCTGTCACGCCTTGGCGTGATTGACGCCGAAATTGCGGAAAAGGGCCATTTATGGACGGAAACGAGTTAGAGTTCCACAAACCCCCAGTAAGGAAACGCCAGTCGATAGCTGGCGATCTTGCCCGGGCTGTTTTCCCGGCTGGCCACCAGCCACAGTGAGCTCACCCGCTCCTTCGATGAAATCGGATCGACCGGATTCCAGTCGGGCAGCAGAATCATGGCGTTGTCGGCGCTGTATTCGATGTCGCCCGACTCCTTGAAGGCGCCGAGATCCGGTTTTTGGGTGTACTGACCGCCTTCTCCCCGCGAGAGCTCGGAAATGACGAAGAAAGAGACGTTCTGCTCGTCGCGGATGGCTTCCATGTGACGCAGCCATGAATCGATGCCGGTGCGTCGGTCGGAGAGGTCTTTAAAGGGCAGTTTGTGAAGGCTGTCGATCACCACGACGGTGTTGTCTGTGCGGGTCTCGTGCTGCAGGAAGTCGACCTGACGGCGCATGATGTCCGGATTCAGCTTGCGATCGGTCACGACCCTGAAGTACTGCAGGAGCCCCCTGAATTCCTGCCGGATGCCGTCGATCTGCCGACGCACCTTTTCATCATCGGAACGCCGGCGAATATCTTGCTCAGCGAGCCGAACCAAACGGCTGAGGGTTCGGGAGTAAATTTTCTGGCGGCCGTTCTCGAAGTCGTAGTAAATCACCGGCGTCTTGCGGCGGGCCATTTCAGTTGACACCTGCATGTAAAAACAGGACTTGCCGGCTTTAGGCGGCCCGCCCATGATGTTGATACCCTGGCTCCCGCTCAGGGCGCGGTCCAGCTTGTCAAATCCGGAACGGAGCCCCTCGGCTCGACCGTCCCATTTCTGTTCGACCCGTTCGAAAAACTTTCGGTGTTCCTTTTCGGGTCCCGAAAAAGGCGAAAAAGCCTTGGCAGACTGAATCAGCCCCGCAACAGCCGAGCGGAACGCCTGCCCCTTGTCCCGCGCCAGGTCGCAGAGGGTGTAGCCACGTCTGACATGCGCCGGCCACTTCAGGATTCTCACCTTGAAACCGATTCGGGTCGCGGCCTCGCGGGCTGCCAGCTGGGCTTCGGGCGCATTGGCGACCGCAATGAAAACCTGCTTGATGTCGGCCAGGTGAACGGCACTGATATGCTCGAGATCGGCTGCGGTGGGAACGGCAATGCCCGGATAGCCGAGTTCTTTGAGGGTCAGCAGGTTGTCTTCGCCCTCCACGATGAAAAGCGCTCCGCCCTGACAGCGCTCGATGTCAGGGGTGTCGAAGATCTGAAAGTCGCCCTTGAAAAAGTTTTCGTCGCCGTACCAGAAGTTGTCCTCCGGGCGGCCGGGCAAAATGCACCGTGCCGCGTAGCAGTTGCCGTCCTCG
>JAQAZR010000312.1:0-5546 GCA_032127235.1 Deltaproteobacteria bacterium | reverse complement strand
ATCAATTTGAGCAACGGATCGTAGCCGGTCTCGAGGCCGATGTGAACGCGATCGAGGCCGGCTTGCCGGATCCGCCGGAGAGATTCGAGGGATTTGCGGGCCACCGTTCGTGACCGGGAGTAGGTCGTGACCCGGGAAATCGTGGGAAACTTTTCTCGCAGAAACTCGAGCACCGCCACCAAATCATCGGTTTTCATGATCAGGTTGTCGGCATCCTGCAGGAAACAGGCATCGGTTTTATGATAGAGCCAGGCGGCGACGCTCCGGTGCGTGTTGCCGTAGCCGGGCTGGTTGAAAAGATGGCTGACCACGCGGTCATCGACCTCACCCTCGCTGCCGAGCTGTCGGGAAAGAGTCGTGATGTCGTCGGCAATGTCTCGGGCGGCCTGGATGTCCGCTTTGATTTCCTCTACTGTGCGCAGCGAAAATTTTCGGTTTTTGTAAACCGGGCAGAAGAGGCACTGATTCCAGGGACAGTTGCGCGTCAGCCTCAGCAGCAGGCTGCGGGCCTCATTGGGGGGGCGAATCGGGCCTTGTTCGAAGCTCGCCTTTTTGACGGTCATCGAAGTTGTCCTTTCATTTTCCCTTAGTGGTCCTGTTCGTAAATGCGGTGACGCATCGAGATGACACAGGCGCCCACAGCGCAAGGCGCGAGAAGCGAGCATACCAAGCGTATGCGAGCGCCGAGCAACACGGTGCGGCGGGATGCATCGGTCATTGAATACCTCCGTATTTTAGAATAGGGCCACTTAGAATACCTGGTCTCTTGGCCCGGATCAACCGAGCAAAGGCTCAATTTAGGATGGACTCCGAAAAAGCGGCCTACTCTGCCGGAAACAAAAAGGAACCAAAATGACGGATTTAGGCTCTAAAATCAATCAAAATCTAAAGCTTTTCGGCTTTCGACGAAAGGTACTCGGCCACGCCTTCGGCGGTCGGTTTCATACCGGTCTCACCCTTCTGCCAGCCGGCCGGGCAGACCTCGCCGTGCTCTTCGGTGAACTGCAGCGCGTCGACCATGCGCAGCATTTCATCCACGTTTCGACCCAAAGGCAGGTTGTTGGCGACCTGGTGCTGCACGATGCCGTTCCTGTCGATCAGAAAGGAAGCCCGTAGAGCCACCCCGTCCGGGTGTTCGATGCCGTAGGCACGGGTGATGGCGTGGCTGATGTCGGCCACGATCGGAAATTTCACCGGGCCGATGCCGCCCTCGTTGACCGGGGTGTTTCGCCAGGCAAAGTGGGTGAACTGCGAGTCGATCGATATCCCCACGACCTCGACCCCGCGTTCCTTGAACTGTTCGATCCGGTGGTCGTGCGCCAGAATCTCCGTCGGGCAGACAAAGGTGAAATCGAGGGGCCAGAAAAAGAGGACCACGTACTTTCCCTTCAGATCGGACAATGTGAACTTTTCTTCGATAATGCCGCTCGGCATGACGGCCGGCGCTGTAAAATCCGGGGCTTCCTTGGCAACGAGTACGCTCATTATTTTCTCCTTTGCTAAAATTTCAATATCCAATGACCCAGAATGGGCTCAAGGGTTTCCCGCCGCGGGATTACCCGTTCAGGGTTGAAGGAGTGAACCGATATAGGTTTAAAGGTTTCCCGCCCAGGCGGGATTTCCCGTTAAGTATTGAAGTCCTTTCTTGAACCTTGAACCCTTAACCCTTTTTTAATATTGTTCCGTGACCGGAGCTTTTCAATGGTGCTCGAAAATTTTAAGAGGTCCTGCTAAGGGTTCGCGAAAAAATAAGTTAGCAATTTTAGGCGTTGAGGCGCCCGGCCGGCAAGGCGCGAAAACGCAGGAATATCTGGATATTCCGAGTTTTTGCACCGGCAGCTGGACGGGATGCATTGGCGTCTAAAATGTTAAGTTATTTTTGAGCGAGCCCTAAAGGTCAGAGGGGGCCGTTCCGGTGCACCTTAGCGTCTGCAAGCGGCTTCAACAGCGGCATGAACTTGAGGTTGGCCTTGGGGAAGGGAAAGCCGGCCAATTCGTCAAGCTGCACCCAGCGGTGGTCCGTGGGTCCGTTCAGCGACACCTTGCCGGATACGTATCGGCAGCTGAAGACGTCCATCACGATCTTGAAGTGGGTGTAGGCGTGCCTGATGCGGGTCAATTGGGAATCGATTTTGACCTTCAGGTTCACCTCCTCCCGGATTTCCCGCACGCACGCGTTCTGAGGCGTTTCGCCGTCCTTGACCCGTCCGCCGGGAAACTCCCACAGCCCCCCCAGAAGACCTTCCGGGCGGCGTTGTGTGATCAGGACCCGTTCGTTTTTAAAGATCACGCCCACGGCAACATGGTGCAGGGGGGTCGGTGATTTCTGCAGGCGTTTTGGAAAGTCGCCGACCGTGCCGCCACGCTCGGCCCGGCAGTGCGCCTTCACCGGGCAGTCGCTGCAGGCCGGCCGGCGGGGTGTGCAGATCAGGGCCCCCAATTCCATCATGGCCTGGTTGAAAGTTCCCGGTTGCGACACATCGAGGAGCCGGTCCGCCGCCGCCTTGAAAATTTTGTGGTCGGCCGGCCGGTTGACCGGGGCCTCGATGAGCAACAGCCGCGCCAGAACCCGTTTCACATTGCCGTCGACGACCGCATACGGCTGGTCGAAGGCAATACTCATGACGGCGGCGGCAATGTAGTCGCCGACACCCGGCAGATTTCGAAAGGCGGTCACATCCGCGGGCACAACACTGCCGTGATGGTCCCGGACGATCCGGGCGGCCCGGTGAAGGTTGCGCGCGCGGGCATAATATCCCAGCCCTTCCCAGATCATCAACACGTCTTGCAGATCGGCCCGGGCCAGGTCCTGCACGTCAGGAAACCGTGCCATAAACCGTCGATAGAAGGGGATAACCGTGTTGACGGTCGTCTGCTGCAGCATCACCTCGGAGATCCAGACCGGGTATGGGTTTGTCGTGTCGCGCCAGGGCAGCGGCCGGCGATGGGGGCGATACCACGCAACCAAACGCCGACGCAGATGCTGTATATCTTTTTCAGGCAGCATCGCCGTCCCGTTTAAGATGGTGGTAGGGCGGCAGGGTCGTCAGCCGGGGGTCCTCGACCGGTCGACCGACCGTAAAGTGGTAGAGGCTCTGCCAGGTGCTGTCGGCGATACCGGCCAGTTTGTGGACCGGGTCATCGAAAAAACAACCGATACCGGTCCCGCGAGCGCCTTGCGCCTCGGCCTCGAGGTAGAGCACCTGACCGACCATTCCGGTTTCCCAGAACAGGTGGCGGTATCGGTACGGTGTCGACCGCAGGGTTTCCCCGAAGCGCGCGATCATGCCGAGTGAAAATGCCGAAAAACCGGCGATCTCCTGGTGGCAGCTGACCTCGATGGCTTCGTGACGGACATCACCGCGTTCGAGGAGATACAGGGGCAGATCATCGGTTATCGGCTCCCACAGGAAATCGGGTCGAAAGGCTTGGCGGAGTGCCTGAAGATCTTCGGGAGTGCGGCAGAAAAAGTAGAGTCCCCGGGCCAGGGGCGGGACGTTATGGACGAACAGCAGCAGGTGGACCGCCGTGGCCCCGAGACCGACGTCAAAGGGCGCACAGTGGTTGCGCGGCAAGGTTTTGTCGAGCAAGGCGAAGAGGCACTCCTGATCGATCGATCCGTCCGGGTCGAATGCGGTGGCGCTGCGGCGCCGGCGGATGATGTCGGCTGCCGTGAGGGGTGCCGGGGGGTGGGCGAAAAAAGGTTTGTCGCCATAGTCGCATCGGGCTTCCTCGGTGCGGGGCTTGCGGCAGTGCCCGGCCGTCCGATAGATGATCTGGTAATCGACCGGGTTCGGGCTCAGGCGATTCGGCTTTCCGGCAATCGTCAGATCGGCAAAGGCCCGTATCACCTCTTGCGGCAACGTGCGGGAAACCGCGGGCCCATTTTGTTCCTGCACGAAGCAGACCAGGTCGGGGTGCTCGGCTTCGAGCGGTTCCCAGGTCGTCCGATCGAAGCCAAGCAGGGTTTCGATGTCGGCGTCCGCCAGACCGTTCAGGCAGGTGAGTTTCCAGCCTTTGAGGGCGGCCGAGAAGCCCAGGGCCGCGAGCGCGTGACCGATGTCATGGTTGCAGTACCTGAAGGCCCGTTCGCCATATTTCCAGGCTTCGCGCAAGAAAATGCTGCTCAAAGCCACCATGATGCCGTCGGTGTTGAAATGGCCGGTGATCTGTCGCCACAGGTCGAGCGGAAGGGCCGCCCGATGTTCCAGGGCGTGCCGCAGCGGGTTGTAATGATAAAGGCCCGCCTCGAGCCCTTTCATTGCCGGCAGGACCAGATGGGCCTCTGTGGGGTGCAGGTTTCCACTCGATGGGTTCATGCGCAGCGACCAGCGGCTGTTTCCATAGACTTTCCAGGCCGACAGGCCCAGCGAAAGCTCCAGAAATCCGGCCACGGTGGATAGACTGAACGGTTCTCCGGCCACTTCCCGCCGCCGGTAGAGGGCCATGTGCTCGAGGGGCGGGTCCTCTGCTGCAAACGGCAGCGGGATCGTAACGGTGCCTTCGAAGAACCGGAACGGGTTCGGCTGGTTGTTCCAGTCCATGTAGCCCGGCGAACGGGCGTAGCGGTTGACGTGATGCTTCGTCTGTTCGTGGTAACGGGCGATTTCTGCGGCGGTTTTATCTACCATCGAGTGCCTTCAGTGCGTCCAGATGTTCTCGTCGAAAAAAAATCCGGTCAGCCGGCCCCTGTAAAGGCTCACAGAGAAACCTTGTCATCCGGTTCTGTCCGGGCACGTTTCAATGGCCCGGGTCAGCACGCGCATGTGGGCCTTTTCCGCCTGGGCAACGGAGAGCAATGTGTCCCGCGCCCCCGGTTCAAGGGTCTGTTCGGCCATTGTCCGATAAAGGTCGAGGGCGCTGTATTCGATGCGCAGCGCGAGTTCGATCAGGTTCAGGCAAGTCCGGTCCGTGAGGGACCTCACCCCATCGAGCACCGCTTCAAGTGCTTCACCGCCCTCCAGGATGTCGCCGGAGAGACCGGCGAACAGGTCCTCAAATGCCGGCGGCGCGGCCGTGTGCAAAGCCCAGATGGCATAGATGGCTTGCGCGTGGGTGTTCTCAGCCTTGGCAAGCGCCTCGAACGTCTCTGCAAAGGGCTCGTTGTCATGACGCTTGGCAACGGCGGCGTAGAATCGCCAGGCGCCTTTTTCGAGGTTCATGGCCGTGTGGAGCAGGTCGGTTATTCCCTTGGCGGTGTCGAAAACGCGAACTCGCGGGAATTCTGCAAGCGTCTGTCCGTACCAGTTCATGATCCCGCCCGCCAGGTTGTATATACCGCGTTTCGTCACCTCGGCGTCCAAAGCCAGGGTCGCGGCGGTCATGGAACGTGCTCCGTTGCTGCAGTAGAAGATCAAGTCCTGGTCGGCGGGAAGGTCGTAGAGGCTGGATTCAAACTCGAGCAGGGGCACCAGCACAGCTCCCGGTATATGTCCGTGACGGTATTCGGCCGGTTGCCGGACGTCGATGAGGCGGTAGTGCTTTTCGATGTGCGTCTCCATGAATGCCTTGAGATCCTCGGCACTCAAGTTGACCGGACTGGAAAA
>JAQAZR010000311.1:0-6142 GCA_032127235.1 Deltaproteobacteria bacterium | reverse complement strand
CCGTTCTGGCCGTCAACCATCGGGTAAAAGAGCATCCGGAAATTATTCGCCTGGATCCCTACCGGGAAGGATGGTTGATGATCCTTGAACCCAAAGCACCGAAACAAAGTCTCAAGGGACTCTATTTCGGAGAAGAGAGCGAGCACTGGATGGAAAGGGAAATAGGCATGCTGCTCGAGCTTCTGGGGACCGATTACGAAAAGCTGGCCGCCACCGGTGGTCAACCGGTCGATGATCTGTTCGGGAGCGGCATAGACGTCAGCTGGGATAGACTGGTAAAGTGTTTTCTCAGGACGGAACGGACTGTCTGATTAACTCATGCGGTAATAATTCTTTACACATGATGAGTATTGCAAGGTCGAATTAACATCGGTGGACGGCGTCCCGAAAATAGGTGGCGCAATACCTGCAGTAGTCAAGAGGGGTGTCGTCCAGCTCCGCGAGATTGCCGGAGAAGTGCATGAGGCATCTGGCATCGTGACAATGTTCCAGATTAAAGAGGTGCCCCAGTTCATGCAGAGCCACCTTGGCCGTCCGTTCAAGGATCTCCGCCGGTCTGGGTGAAGCCCCATCGTTTTTTTCCGACAACCTGAACGTGGAAACAAGCGCGATTTTTCCATTCTGTCGGGCTTCGCCATAGACGTGGGTGAAGATCGGAATGAAAAGATCGACATTCAGGACCGCGATGACTTTCCTGCAGTCGTCAAATCTTCTGTTTTCAAGGTTCCGCAGAATGGCACCGGCATCGTACTGCATCCGGTTTTTCGAAAAGGCATACGCCGGGTGGGCAAGGGGGGGAAATATTTTTGGGGTGAGCTTCAGGTAACCGGAAACGTGCGCGGCGACGACTTTTACAGGAAGTTCAACGCCATCTCCGAGCGCGCATACTCCTATGGTTTGGTTTCTCGAAGGCATCGAATCACTCGTTTGTCGCAACCGCCGGCGCCTCGCGTTTCAACCCCAACCGTTTCATTTTCTTGTGCAGGGTGACCCGGTTGATCCCCAATATGCCGGAGGCTTTGGTGACATTCCAGCTGTTTTCCTCCAGGACCTGGGCGATGTAATTATTTTCGATTTCTTTCAGCGTCGGTTCCCTTTTGGAGACGCTGGGCTTGGATTGCAGGAAGGAAAAATCGTCCGCCCTGAGGGTGCGGGAACGGGAGAGAACCACTGCCCGTTCGACCGCGTTTTCGAGCTCCCTGACGTTGCCGGGCCACGTGTAGCCCTTTAAAAGTTCCAGCGTATCGGCAGAAACGTGATCGACGCGTTTGGCGGTTTCCTGACTGTACTTCTTGAGAAAATGTTGCAGCAGCAACGGTATGTCCGATTTTCTTTCCCGCAACGGGGGGATATGAATGTGAATGACGTTGATGCGATAGAAGAAGTCTTCGCGAAAACGGCCGACCCTGGCCTCTTCTTCAAGGTTCTGTCGGGTTGCGGATATCAGGCGAAACTCAACCGCTGTGGGGTCCCGGCTGCCGAGACGGGTGATGGTTTTGTCCTCCAATACGCGCAGCAGGTCGATTTGCATTTTGGGGCTGATATCACCAATCTCGTCTAGAAACAGCGTGCCGCCCGAAACGACTTCCAGAAATCCTTTGCGGGCGTGGGTGGCTCCTGTGAACACGCCCTTCTGGTGGCCGAAGAGTTCACTCTCCAGCAAGGAATCGGGTATGGCGCCGCAGTTGATGGGGATAAACGGTTTCTGAGAGCGACGGCTTTTGGCATGGATGGCCTTGGCGACCAGCTCTTTTCCCGTTCCGGTTTCGCCGGTGAGTAAAATAGAGGCGTCGCTTTCCGCTATTTCCGGAATCAGTTCGAACAGCTTTTTCATCGCCTTGGATTGTCCGATAATATTGTCAAACCGGGTCATCTTCTCCAGGCAGCCCTTGAGGTAATTGTACTCCGCCGTCAGCTTTTTTTGCTGGGCTATTTTTTCCAGTGCCAGCGAAAGCTGCTCCGGTTTGAACGGCTTGAGAAGATAATCGCTGGCGCCTGTCTTCATGGCCTTTACGGCCGATTCAATCGAACCGTAAGCGGTGATGATGATCACCATGGTTTCAGGGTAGTCCGCTTTTATTTTTCCAAGAAGCTCGAGTCCGTCCATGCCGGGCATTTTGATGTCGACGAATAAAAGATCAAATGCGATCTCGTTCAGTTTTTCCAGCGCTTCGAAACCGGAGGCGGAGGTTTCCACCAGATGCCCGGACTTCTTAAACCAGTGATAAAAAGATTCCCGGACGATCATTTCGTCATCGACAATCATAATACGCATTTTTTCATCCATGGGAGCCTCCTCTTGTCGGACGTGGACGCCTGTGAAACGGCGGATTGAATCGGCGGCATGTTGATCAAGGCCGGAGAGGTTCATTCAGCAGATCGGAAAATTCAAGGTAAAACTCGTTCCTTCGCCCACCTTGCTCTTTACCGCAATCCTTCCTCTGTGATTTTTGACAACGCCGTAAACGATCGACAATCCCAAGCCGGTGCCCTCTCCTTCGGATTTGGTCGTGAAGAAAGGATCGTAGATGTGGTCGAGATCCGCTTTGGGAATTCCGCACCCGGTGTCTTTGACAGTGATTTCACAGCACTGATGGTTTGGGTCAAACCGGGAACGCACATAAATGTCACCGCCTTCCGGCATGGCTTCGACGGCATTGAAGATCAGGTTGAGCAGGCATTGTTGCAAGCGGTTGGCGTCACCCGTGATGCGCAAGGGAGACTCGGACAACTCGATGTTGAGGCGAATGTTCTGAAGCTCGATCTTGTGGCGGGTCAACGAGATGACGGATTGGAGGATATCGTTGAGATCAATTTCTTTGTATTCCAGGGGTAGTTCGCGGGAAAAGGACAGAAGGCCGGACACGATTTTTCCGCAGCGCTCCAGTTCGGTCGCCATGAGCGTTGTAAAGTGCTGACATTTATGTATCTCCTCGCGGCTCAATCGCTTTTTTGCCAACATTTCCTGCATGATGTGACTGAACGTCAGCAGCCCTTGCAGCGGATTGTTGATTTCGTGGACGCAGCTGGCCACGAGCTTTCCGAGGGAAATCATCCGGTCTTCCTGCACCATTTTGTTGAGGTCGGCTTTCAGTTCCGCCACCCGTTTATTCCACCCGTTGGTGATTTTTTCGGTGATATCCCGCCATATTTCGATGATCCGCAAAATCTGGCCGTCCTGATCCTTGAGGGGGTAGGTCACGATATTGCCGTAGGTCTGTCGATCGGCGGTCGTCGGAAATTCATGGATGACATGGGCGGATTTGCCGGTCCTGAGCGTTTCGAGCATGGGACACGGCAGTTCCGGTCTGGCGACGGAACAGGGAGCGTTCAATCCGTAATAGGTCTGATAGCAGGGGGTCCCGACGACCTCGGCCTTGGATTTGTTCACGATTTTCAAATACGCGTCGTTGGCTTCGGCAATGGTGTAATCCGTGTTCAGCACGACGATGGCGGCATCGCTTTGCTGAATCAGGAAATCGGACGACATTTTTTCGAGGATGACCTGTTTTTCCGCCGACTTCAACCGCTGGCTCAGGATGAAAAGATTTCTGATCAACTTGCCGGTGTCGTGCTCCAGCACCCCCACGCCCTTGGGCCGTAATTTTATGAGTTCCAGAAAGACGTCCTCGTTGTTCGTCAGCTCGACGATGCCTTCCAGGTCCTTTATCTTGAATAATTCCAAAAAGTTGTCGGTCGTATAAATACCCATTTCCCGGGCCAGCAAGAGGCCTTCCGCGTTGGGGTCGATATCACAGACCCCCACCACCTGGATATCCAACAGCGGAAAAAAATCTTTCTTCGCGGATTCAAGGAAAAATTTGCAGGCCCGTCCCCCACCGACGATGGCCAGTTTCAGGGGTAGTTTGCGGGGTAAACGATCGGCTGTTTCCGAAATCATCCGGCACTCCCAATGGGTAAAACCGTTGATCTGGAGCGGTCATCGATGAAGGATCCTGAGAAGTGGGGCGGCGCAGTATCGACAACAGCGGTTTGAGTCCAGAAGCAGATGGGGCATCGAAACGTAGCGCGTCAATCAGGGCCAATGCGGAATACGAAAGACAGGGTTCGGTGTCAGTCTAAACCATGGGTCCTTACGAGGTGATCATAAAAGAGAAATAACTGCGCGTCAAGCCGTTCAATCACGAAGATCTTCGTGGTCCGATTTCTACCGAAATTTAAGCGTCAACTGGCGGCACGGTTCCGCAACATGTGTTGCGCAACAGTGTTGCAAGACGTTCCGTTAGGCGTCGTTCATCGGTTTAATTTTTCGCAGCGGAAGAGGTGTTGCATTCAGTGCAACATATGAGTGGGGCTCTGCTGCTGTTCGATTGGATGCTTATGACCATAACCAACTGGTATAATTTATAAAAATATATATGGTGGCCGGAATGGCACGGAGTGTGCTTAGTCAGGCGTTACCGTCACAACTTGCGGCCATCCGAGTTCCATCCACATCGAAGGCGTAGAGGTGTCTCTTGTCCCTGGAGACGGAGAAAATAAAGATTCTTGTCGTCGACGACGAGCCGGAGATGCAGATTTTTTTATCCAATCTGCTGCACACCTCCGGTTTTGACCCCGTCATCGCGGAGAGTGGAACGGCGGAGTTGAGCGAGATCATCGCTGAGATTCCGGACCTTATTATCCTGAACATGATGCACTACCGGGATCGTCAATCCCTGCTGTATCGTATTCTCAAAACGGATGAAAAATTGAAGGCCATTCCGGTCATCATGCTTTCCTCGCTCGATCGGAAGACTTTTTTTTATTTTCAACGGTTGAAAAAGTTTCCCGTTGGCGGCGCCCTGCCCGAGCCGGAAGCCTTTATCCTGAAACCTCCCGAAGCTGAAGAACTGCTGCAGGTGGTGCAGACTCTTACAGGGTCCCTTAAGTCGCAAACCGTCGAGGAGGAAGTTTAGTGCGGCTCGGGTTTCGAACTGACAGCCATCGGAGGAAGGCGTTTTCAGGCGGCCGATCCTTGCCGACAGCCGCTGCTGCCCGAGGAAGAGACCCTCTCTTCAGTCGTGAAATCGTACACGGAAGGGGTTTTCCATGTCTGTAAAAATTGGTTTCTACATTTGCCATTGCGGGATCAACATCGCTTACAAGGTGCGGGTCGAGGAAGTGGCCGCATTCGCGCGCGAATTGCAACATGTCGTCGTGGCACGCGATTACAAATTCATGTGCTCCGATCCGGGGCAGGCCATGATCGAAAAAGACATCCACGACTTCGGCCTCAACCGGGTGGTGGTGGCATCCTGTTCGCCGCGGTTGCACGCCAAAACGTTCATGGCGGCCTGCCAGCGGGCCGGCTTGAATCCCTATTATTTTCAGATGGCCTCCGTCCGGGAACAGGTATCCTGGGTAACCGAAAACGAAGACGACGCTACCGCCAAGGCCAAGAGTCTGGTGGCCGCGGCCATCAACCGGGTGAACTATCACGAAAGCCTCGAAGCCCGTGAGGCCGACGTGTACCCCGACATGCTGGTCGTCGGCGGGGGGATTGCCGGAATGCAGGCCGCGATCGATATCGGCAATTCCGGGCACAAGGTGTATCTGGTGGAAAAAGGGACCACCATCGGCGGTCACATGCTCCAGTTCGACAAGACCTTCCCCACCCTCGACTGCGCCGCTTGCATCGGTACGCCCAAAATGGTCGAAGTGGCTCAGAATGCGAACATCGAGCTGCTGTCCTACAGCGAGGTCAAAGATGTATCCGGTTACATCGGCAACTACACCGTCACCATCGGCAGAAAACCGCGCTATGTCAAGGAGGGCATCTGCACCGGTTGTGGTGAGTGCGCCAAAGTCTGCCCGGTCTCCCTGTCCAATGAATGGGATGTCGGGCTGGGAGAGCGTAAAGCCATCGGGAGGGCTTTTCCTCAGGCCATTCCGATTACCTTCAACATCGAAAAAAAAGACCGTGCGCCCTGTGTGACGACCTGTCCGGCCGGTATCAGCGTTCAAGGGTACGTCCAACTGATCGGCCAGGGCAAATACCGGGAAGCCGTGCAGCTGATCATGGAGCGGCTGCCGCTGCCCGGCGTTCTCGGGCGGGTGTGTCCGCATCCTTGTGAGACCCAGTGCCGGCGGGCGGAGATCGACACGGCGGTCGCCATCCGGAACCTGAAGCGCTTTGCCG
>JAQAZR010000310.1:0-5795 GCA_032127235.1 Deltaproteobacteria bacterium | reverse complement strand
CCCCGTATCGTTCCAGAATATAGGCCATCCTCTCGTCCAGACTGACGATGCGGTCGTGCAGGACCCGTTTGTCGGCGTAGTTGACGATTTCGGCTTCTGACGGTGTGTCGCTCTCGAAGTAGGCGTCCAACTTGACATGTTGCCGGACAATGTCGCCCACCTCCGCGTAACCGCGATCGACAAGCAGGTCACAACCGCTCTCAGAATGTTTCTCTCCGGTTGTCAGGCTGCGGGTCTTGGTGATGTCGTGCAGCAAAGCCGCCGCCCGGACCAGGTCCCGGTTGAGTGTCCGCCCCTTTTCGACAAGGTTTTGCACCAGCAACTCGGCCACGCGGCAGACCTGCAGGGAATGCCGCACGATATGTTCCATCATGCGCATCTCGCGGATGATCCGGTAACAGTTTTCTCGAGACGGAATCCTCATCTTCGTTCCTGTATGCACAGCGTTAACATAAATTACGAATTTGCAGTCTGTCCTCTAAAGGCGTATACAAACATATGAGTTATTTTTCAACCAGAGGTGAAGTCGATGGAAAAATATCCCATACCCATGGTTCCCGGACCGGTCAGTTTGCCCCGGGCCGTGATCGAAGCCCTGACGGCGGATTACGGCTCAGCCGATCTGGAAACCGAGTTTTTCGACCTTTATGATCGCACGGTTGCCGGGCTGCAGCGGATAATGGCGACTGCCGACACGGTGGTGATTCAGTCCGGCGAGGGAATGGTGGTTCTCTGGAGTGCTCTCAAGAGCTGCTTGGTACCCGGTGACCGCGTGCTGTCCGTTGCCACCGGTGTGTTCGGTCACGGTATTGCCGATATGGCGGCTGCGGTCGGAGCCGAGGTTCGTAAAGTCAGCCTGCCCGACGATCAAACGATATCCGATACACGCGAAATCGAACAGGCGATTGCGGCTTTCAAACCCAAAATGATGACAGCTGTGCACTGCGAGACGCCTTCCGGCACCCTTAACCCGATAGCGGATCTCGGTCGTTTGAAGAAAGAGCACGGGGTGCCGCTGCTCTACGTCGATGCTGTCTCCAGTATCGGCGGCGTGCCGGTTTTAACGGATGATTGGCATATCGACTTGTGCCTGGGGGGCGCCCAGAAGTGCTTGAGCGCGCCTCCGGACATGGCCTTTCTATCGGTTAGCGAGAATGCCTGGGAGATTGTCGAACAGGCGAACTATGCAGGATACGATGCGTTGAAACCCTTTCGCGACGTTCAAAAGACGCGCTATTTTCCTTATACCCCGAACTGGCACGGTCTGGCGGCTCTTTACGCCGGTGCAAAAATGATCCTCACCGAAGGACTGGCAAACGTCTTCGAGCGCCATGCCCTGGTGGCTGACGACTGCCGCCGCCGGCTCGAAGATATCGGGCTGACACTTTTTCCTGCGCCCGGTGCTGTTCCGTCGCCCACGGTCACAGCCGTCTACCTGCCGAAAGCGATGTCATGGTCCGACTTCGACACAGCAGCGCGCAGACGTGGTCTTGTGGTAGGCGGCAGCTACGGTCAACTGGCCGGCAAGGTTTTCCGGCTCGGCCACATGGGGTCCCAAGCGGAAAAGAAACTGGTTCAACGTGCTCTGGATGTCATTGCCGATGTGCTTTGAGACTGCGACCTCATTAAGGGCTCACTCAAAAATAATGTCACCGTTTTATTTGATGACGCCGCAGGCGACCCTGGCCCCGCCGCCGCCGAGTTTCTGCGGGCTATCCGAGTAATTGTCGCCGCCGACGTGGATCATGAGAGAGCGCCCCTTGAGATCGGAGACTTTGATGCGTGGTGCCAGCACCGGTAGAGTGGCGTGTCCGTCCTGATCGGCATACAATGGTGGAAGATCACCCAAATGTCCTTCACCATACGGTCCTTCATGCCGACCGGTTCCGGCAGGATCGAAATGTCCGCCGGCCGCCAGTCCAGGGATCGACTTCCCATCCTTCTCGGCCGCCGCGCAGCTCGGGTTCTCGTGAACGTGGAAACCATGTAGACCAGGTGCCAGACCATTTAAATCCGGTGAAAAAATCGTTCCATAGGGACTCGAAGAGACTGTGATCGTCCCAATGGACGGCCCTACGCCACCTTCGCTGAGGGAATGTATATCCACCGTCGTGTCGGCCGCCCATACGGACCCGACGGTTAGCAATAAACCTGCAACGACCATGAGTAATGATTTCATTTCTAGATTCTCCTTTCAGTCATTCGCGGATTGACACACGTTAAATCAAGGTGTCGTTTTTCTTTACCGCAAGCGATCTGCCCACATGTCGAGGGTTGTATCATACGACGCAACGCAAGGCCGAAAGATGCCGTCTGCGTTTGGATCACATTAAAATCATAGTTCCGGCCTTAAGCTTGTCAAGCATCCGTCGGTCGAAATGGAGCGAGACTCTTAAGTATTGTAATTTTGGGTATGCGGGTTATCTTTAAGCCATTCAAAGCATCGGCTGCATCGGGCGCCTGATGTTTCACGGTTATGCTTTCTTTCTCGGATTTTCCGCAACCGGCAGGAAAAAATCATGGGGCAAGACGTTATTGAAGAGGTTCGCTCCGGAGTTTCGCCTTTGAAAGGGGAACCCTCGCGCAAACCGACCATCTTCGATCCGTTCGGACGCATCGCCATCCGGCTAAACAACAACCTGGGGGCCGTTGTCATTTTTTTTCTGCGAGCCTTCGTGATGATCTTTCGGATCAAGCAGGTACCGGAAATCCTGCAGCAGATTTACTTTATCGGTGCACGATCCGCCAGTATCGTCATGCTGGTCGGTCTGTTCACGGGAATGGTGATGGGGCTGCAGCTCTATTATGTGCTCATCAAGTTCGGTTCGGCAGGAGTGTTGGGCACAGCCGTGAGCCTGTCGCTGATCCGGGAGTTGGGCCCGGTTTTGACCGCTATTATGATCACGGCCCGGGCCGGTTCGGCAATGACAGCCGAGATCGGTATTCAGCGAATATCCGAGCAGATCGATGCCTTGCAGACCATGCGCGTCGATCCCCTCGGGTATTTGGTCAGCCCGCGGATTGCGGCCGGGTTGATCAGCTTCCCCATATTGACCGCGTTTTTCGATCTGGTCGGCATCATGGGCGGCTGGTTCAGCGGATGTCTACTGCTGGGCGTCAATTCGGGCTCCTATTTCTACCGCGTGGTGTCCAGCACCCAGTTCGAAGACATCCGCGGCGGTTTCATCAAAGCGCTCGTGTTTTCGATTCTGGTCATTACCATCTGCTGCTTTCAGGGCTTCTTCACTCATATGCGCTCCGACGGTCACGGCGCCAGAGGCGTGAGCCTGTCCACCACGTCGGCGGTCGTGCTCTCGTGTGTGATGATTCTTGTCGCCGACTACGTCGTGACCTCGTTTATTCTTTAGGAATCACCCGATGAAAAAAGAACCCCTGATCGAATTCGTGGACGTCACCAAAAGCTTTGACGGGCGGACGATCCTCGATCGTATGAATTTCAAGATCTTCGAAGGAGAAGTGAGCACCCTGATCGGTCTGAGCGGGAGCGGTAAGAGCGTAACTCTGAAACACATTGTCGGCCTGCTAAAGCCCGACTCCGGCCATATCCTCTACCGCGGAAAACCCATCGACCGGATGAGCAAGAAAGAATGGAACGCCACGCTCGCGCGAATCAGCTACATGTTTCAGAACAATGCGCTCTTCGATTCCATGACGGTCTTCGACAATGTTGCCCTGCCGCTGCGCCGGACCACATCGCTGAAAAGCAAAGAGATCGCAGAAAGAGTAATGGCGCGTATCGAGCAGACCGATCTGACCGACGTGGCCCGTAAATACCCGGCTGAACTATCGGGTGGTATGCAAAAGCGGACGGCACTGGCGCGGGCGCTGGTCACCGACCCGCAGATCGTTCTTTTCGACGAGCCGACCACCGGTCAGGACCCCATCCGTAGAAACGCCATCTTGGGCATGGTGGCACAGTATCAGAAAAAGTTCGGTTTTACGGCGCTCCTGATAAGCCACGACATACCGGACGTCTTTTTCATCTCCAACCGTGTGTTGGCCCTGTATGAGAAAAAAATCGTCTTCCAAGGCAGTCCGGAAAACTTTGACACATTCGATCATCCTTTCATGAACGAACTCCTCCACAGCCTCGAAAAACTTCAGGAGGAGCTGACCGGGCTTTACTCCAAGCGCCAGTTCAAAATTCGCTACCAGACCGATTTGGTCAAACGCGATACGGACGGAACATACGCCGTGGCGCTCTTCAAACTGGCGGACATGGACGCGATTGCCGATCAGGTGGGACACAAAACCACTCAGCAGATCATTCGCGCCATGGGAGAATTCATCAACAAGCACTTTGGCCGAGTGGGGGCCTTTTCCACACGTCAGACCATCGATGAATTTGCCTCGCTGCTGCCGTTCTCCAACCGCGAGGAGGCCGAGCGCATCATGAGTGATTTTACGAGGGATTTGCAGGAACACGGCCTCGAAAACCTGGATAATGTGATCCGCAAAGCAACCTCAAGTGAGGAGTGTTTCGAATTCACGATTTTGGGAGGACTGGCCCGCGGCCAACCCCAAGTGGAACTCGAATCGGTCATCGAATTCGCCCGTTTCGATCTCAGGCCGATAGCGCGGCTTTCTTGCGAAAGAGGAGGTAGCTCGAAATGAAAAAATACTCGAAGGAAACGGTGGTGGGCATTTTTGTTGTTGCCGGGTTGGTCTGCATCGGTTACATGACCATCAAGCTCGGCAAGGTCGGCATTTTGGGAGACGACACCTATGCCCTGAATGCACGCTTCAACCGGGTCACCGGTTTGAAGGAAGGCAATCCGGTCAACATGCTGGGCCTCGAGATCGGCCGGGTCGCGAATTTCAAAATGGTCCAGGACGAACAGGCCGTAGTTGTGGAAATGCGGATCAACAAGGGCATAAAAATCTACGACGACGCCCTTGCCGCTATAAAAACCGAAGGTCTGATCGGGGATCGATACATGGACATCGCTCCCGGCGGTGCCGGTGAACTGTTAAAACCCGGCGAAACCATCACCGAGACCCAGTCTCCGACCGATCTGAGCGAATTGATCGGCAAATATGCATTCGGTGATGTAAAGAAGTGAAGTGACCCCCAAACAAAGAGGTGACGTATGATTAAAGGAGCAGCCGCAGTAATGATCGGCCTATTCATCTGCGTTGCGATGACCGCCCTTGCCGACGAACCGCTGAAGATCATCGAAACCCGGGTTGATCGGATCGTGAAGATTCTCGGCAACAAGGGCCTCGACGAGGATGTCAAGGTCAAACAGCTCGAAATGGCGGCCAATGAAACCTTCGACTATGTTTATCTTTCGAGAATGACACTCGGTCGAAACTGGCTTAAATTGGATGACGGCCAGCGCAGCGAATTCGTCGAGCTCTACCGCCAACTGCTGGAGAAAAACTACATGGGGCAGTTGTTGAAGTACACCGACGAAAAGGTCGTGTTCGATAGACAAACATTGCTGTCGGATACCAAAGCTGAAGTTGACAGCAACATTGTTTCCAGTGACAAAAAGATACCGATCACCTATCGGCTGATCCAAAGGGGTGGTGATTGGAAGGTATACGATCTTGTCATCGAAGGCGTCAGCCTGGTGAGCAACTACCGGACGCAGTTCAACGACATTTTGAGCCGGCAGACACCCTCTGAAATGCTTGCGATACTGAGGAAGAAAGTTACAGATAAGAACGGGTAGGTTAAAAATGTGCCTTTTGGTTGCGGCCGAAAACATGCATTGGGCTATATTCCATCCGCGCACTGACGTTTGTTCATGGCAGGTATACCGCTTGCT
>JAQAZR010000309.1:0-3555 GCA_032127235.1 Deltaproteobacteria bacterium | reverse complement strand
GGTTCTGGCGACGGTCATCAGCCTGCTGCTGGTAGTGTGCGGCGTCATCAGTTTCGATCGACTTCCGGTGAGGGAATACCCGGATATCGACCCACCGGTGGTCTCCGTCGAAACAGCATATCCCGGTGCGGCCGCAGCGGTTGTCGAAACCCGCGTGACCCAGATCGTCGAAGACACCATCAGCGGGATCGAGGGCATCCGCTCCATCGATTCCGTCAGCCGCGACGGGATTTCCGAAGTGACGGTGGAGTTTAATCTCGACCGTGACCTGGAAGCCGCGGTCAACGACATCCGGGACCGGGTGTCTCGCATCCTGGACAACCTTCCCGACGAGGCCGACCCTCCTGAAATCTTCAAGGTCGATTCCAACAGCAGCGTCATATTGTGGTTGAATCTGGTCAGCGATCGACTGGACGGGCTGGAACTGACCGATTACGCCGAGCGTTACCTGGTGGATCGATTTTCGGTGCTGGACGGCGTGGCCCGGGTATTTGTGGGCGGTGCCCGCCGCTACGCCATGCGCATATGGCTCGATCGCCAGACCATGGCCGCCCAGGAGGTGACCGTTGCCGATGTCGAGCAGGCCCTGCGAACCCAAAACGTAGAGCTTCCCGCAGGCCGCGTGGAATCGACCCGCCAAGAATTCACCGTTCGGGTGGCCCGACTGTACAACACCGCCGAAGATTTCGGTCGGTTGGTCATTCGGCAGGGACGGGACGGCCACCTGATCCGTCTTCGAGACATTGCCCGCGTGGAGCGGGGTGCCGAAGACGACCGCAGCGTTCTGCGCGGCAACCGCATCCCCATGGTGGGCCTCGGGATCGTGAGACAGTCCAAAGCCAACACTCTCGATGTGGCCCATGCCGTAAAGGGTGAAGCAGCAAGGGTCAACGATACCCTTCCCGAGGGGATGCAGTTGATCCAGAGCTACGACACGTCCGTTTTCATCGAAGCCTCAATCCTCGAGGTGTACAAAACCCTGGCCATCACGGCGGTGCTGGTGGTAGCGGTGCTGTTTCTGTTCCTCGGCAGCCTGCGGGCCACCATCGTGCCCGCCGTTACCGTGCCGGTGTCCCTAATAGCGACCTTTACCGTTCTGTGGATCATGGATTTCTCGGTCAACCTGCTGACATTGCTGGCCATGATTCTGGCGATCGGCATGGTGGTGGACGACGCCATCGTCGTTCTGGAAAACATCTACCGCCGCATTCAGCAAGGAGAGCCGCCCCTGCTGGCGGCAATCAAGGGGACGAGACAGGTCGGCTTTGCCGTAATTGCCACCACCCTGGTCCTCGTGGCTGTTTTCGTTCCGATCACCTTTATGCAGGGCAACACCGGACGGCTCTTTTCGGAGTTTGCCATCGCCTTGGCCGGAGCCGTGTGTTTTTCGAGTCTGGTTGCCTTGACCCTCTCCCCGATGATGTGCTCTCGGATTCTGAAAGCTCATCCAACGGGAATCTCATCGACATCCGGCCGGCTGACGCGCCTGCAGGAAAAGACTGCGCAATCCTACGGCCGTGTCCTGAGCGTGCTGATGCGACACAAGTGGGTTGCCGCGGTGATGTTTTTGGCACCCTTGGCATCGATCCCCTTATTCTACTCCCTGATCGACAAGGAATACTCGCCCCTGGAGGACCGCGGCGCATTTTTCGTCATCGCCGACGGGCCCGAGGGCGCCGGTTTCGAGAAGTCCTACGAAATGCTGGAACGCATGGAAGACGTGTTGATGCCGCTCTATGAGAACGGGGAGGCAACCCGGGTGCTGTTGCGGCTGCCGGCATCTTTTTCGACCACCAACGAAGTGAACAGCGTGCGCGGAATCGTGGTGCTCAGCTCCTGGGCCGAGCGCGAGCGTTCGATGCAGGCCATCATGGCGGATGTCAACCGCCAGCTGGCGGCCCTGCCGGGCTACCGTGCCTTCAGCGTCGCGCGCCGCGGCCTGGGGGGCGGCGCCGGAAAGCCGGTGGAATTCGTATTGGGTGGCGGTGATTATGAAGAATTGGCCCGATGGCGCGACCTCCTGATCGCCCGCGCCGAGGAAAACAAGGGGCTTTCAAACCTGGAAAGCGATTACAAGGAAACCAAGCCGCAGCTGGAAGTCATCATCGACAAGGACAGAGCCGCCGATTTGGGGGTGAGCATCGCTCAGATCGGCCGAACCCTGGAGACCCTGCTTGGTTTTCGACAGGTGACCACCTACATCGAGCGCGGTGAAGAATACGACGTCATCCTGGAGGGAAAAGACACGCAAAAGCTCACCCCCACGGATATCCGCAATATCTACGTCCGATCGGAAACCGGCGGCGAGCTGATCCCGCTCTCCAGTCTGATTTCCCTGCGGGAATTTGCGGATTCGGCAGCGAAGAACCGGTTCAACCGCCTCCGGTCCATCACCCTGAGCGCCACCGTAGAAGACGGATATTCACTCGGAGAAGCACTCGCGTACCTGGAAACCATTTCCCGGGAGGAGCTGGGAAACGCACCGGTCATCAATTACAAGGGACAGTCCCGTGAGTTCGTGGACGCCTCGGGGGCGCTTTTCTATGCTTTCGGCCTATCCTTGTTGGTCGTCTTTTTGGTGCTGGCCGCGCAGTTCGAAAGCTTCGTGCACCCCATTACGATCATGCTCACGGTTCCACTGGCGGTTGCCGGAGCCCTCGCTGGTCTCTATCTGTTCGGAAGCTCTCTCAACGTCTACAGCCAGGTCGGTATCCTGATGCTCATCGGGCTGGCGGCCAAGAACGGCATCCTGATCGTTGAGTTTGCCAACCAGCTGCGCAATCAGGGCAAACCGGTCACAGAGGCGATACTGGAGTCCTCCCGGACGCGCCTGCGCCCAGTGCTGATGACGTCGGTGTCGACGGCCATCGGGGCCATTCCCCTGGTCCTGGCCAGCGGTGCCGGCGCTGAAAGCCGGTTCACCATCGGAGTCGTCATCATCTCCGGAGTGATGCTGTCCACTATCCTGACCCTCTTCCTGGTCCCGCTGGCCTATTCGCTTCTTGCCCGGTTCACCTCGGCATCCAACCGCATCGAACGCGAAATCGAAGCCCTCGAACGGGGTCTGGCGAATTGACGGTCCGGAAACCTCAACCGGACAGGGCGCGTGATCCCGCTAAATGCGAGTGTCGGCTGTTTTTCATTTTAAATCGGCCCCCGGCTTAAGATGGATCTGCAGAACTTTCGTCAAATCCCCGATACATTCGTCTATGGTGTTGTAAACATACCCGGCCAACAGTTGACCGTTGTCATAAACATCGATAGCCGGTGTGAACGGCGGTTTGGCCAGCAGAGCATTGACAACGACGTTGAGGTCGGTCCTGCGGCAGCCCAGAACGATACCTTCATCCGGTGGGTTTTCCGGGGAATGATCGGGAACCGCCCGGGGTTCACCTTCCGGTCTATGGTACAACATCTGAAAGCGGACACTCGGTGGCATATAAATGGCACTCACCGTTGGCGGCACCGTTACTTTTCCATGCAATACTTCGAAAAACTCTCTTTCCCGATCATTTAGGGTGCGAAAGGTAACCAGGTGGCCGTCTCTTAAATACG
>JAQAZR010000308.1:0-8100 GCA_032127235.1 Deltaproteobacteria bacterium | reverse complement strand
CATCGGCCTGGTGGTGTACCTGATTCGCCTGCCGTTTCCCTTATCGCCGGGAATGATGATTTTCCTTGGCTCCCTGGCCCTTATCGGCTGCAATTTGATCAGCTATTCCAGCGCCCGTGCGGAAACTCTCGGCCTCGAGCTTGGACCGCCGACACTCGCCAGCAAGGGGACCCGCACCAGCGTCATGATTTTGTGCGCCTTTTTCAGCTTTATCTGGTCCGGCCTGCCGATCGTGGCACTGGTTTACCTGGTGATCCATCCCAACGGGACGGTTTTTTCCCGGCTCTTGAAAACACGTGAATAATCGATGGACGGCGGTTGGTCGTTGGAGTGCGTTCGATAAATCCGTGCCCGTGCGTGCATACTAAATTTAGGGAGGAACGGCTGCAGCCGGGATCGATCGGTTTGCTTCCGCGATATCAGGCTGCGGACATTATTTCCTGAATTTTCATCGACAGTTTTTCGATCCTGAACGGTTTTTGAATCATGGGACAGTGTTCGCTGTCCACGATGTCGGCACCGTTATTGTCCAGCGAATATCCGCTGGCGATCAGGACACGGACATTGGGGTTGAGTTGTTTCAGGTGCAGGTAAGTCTCCTTGCCGCTCAGACCGGGCATGATCATGTCCAGCACGACGATATCGATGTGATTTGACATTTTTTTGTAAATCTCAATGGCCCGTTCACCGCTTTCAGCCACCACTACCGAATACCCGAGCAGCTTGAGGCCCTCGCGGCACACCTCCCGGATCTTGTCTTCGTCGTCGACCAGCAGGATTGTCTCCCGGCCCAATACCTGACTGGGTGAGGCCATAACGGAAGGAATGATTTGTCTCTCGGTGGCCGGAAGGTAAATCATAAACGTCGTGCCGCTTTTTTCTTTGCTGACCACTCGGATATGGCCGCCGTGGTTTTTGATGATGCCGTAAGCGCTGTACAAACCAAGCCCCGATCCTTTACCGAGCTTCTTTGTGGTAAAGAAGGGGTCGAAAATTCGTTGCAGGGTCGATTCATCCATGCCGATACCCGTGTCGGAAATCGTAATTTTAACATACCGCCCCGGCTTCAAGCTCGTTGAACGGGTTATAACACTTTTTTCCGTCAGGAGGGTGTTTTCGGTCTGCACGCGCAGCTCTCCGCCGTCGGGCATGGCATGTCCGGCGTTGACGTAGATGTTCAGAAGGACCTGTTCGATCTGGGAAGGGTCGGCTTCGATCGGCAGAACATTAGGGACGAGCTTCTCGGTGATGCGGATGGCTTTGCGCGTACGACCGAACAACTGGTTTTGCTTTTGGAGCAAGGTGTTGACATCGGTGGGCTGGATTTCCAGGGCGCCGCCCCTGACGAAGGTCAACAATTGCCGCGTCAGCCCGGCGCCGTCCTGTATATACTGCTCAACCGTTTTCAGCTGGCTTATGAAAGGGTTGCCCGCTTCCACTTTGAAAAGCATCAGTGAGACGATGCCCTGGATTCCCATGAGCAGGTTGTTAAAGTCGTGCGCGATTCCGCCGGCCAGGTTGCCGAGGGCTTCGATTTTTTTGGCCTGCAGAAGCTGAGTTTCCAGGATCTTGCGGAAGGTCTTGTCGCGCGCCACGCCGTAGGTCCCGATCAGCTCTTTGCGGGTGCCGGCGCGGCGGTAAACCCCCGTGGCGTTCAGCTCGACGACGGCAAAGTCACTCAGCCGTCCGGTTTCGGATTCTTTGCGGGGACCGTGTTTCAGGCGCAGTTCAAAAGCGGAAGTCGCCCGCTTGCCGGTGCGCCTTTCGTTGAATCGCCAGCAGGCCTTGTCAAGGTCGGTTTCATACAGCATCGTTTGGTAGGATCTCCCTACCAAGTCGGTCGAGCGGTATCCGAAGAGCTTTTCGGCAGCATTGTTGATAAAGGTAAAGCGGCCGCGGGCATCCAGGGTGTAGATCATATCCGGAGAATTTTGCACCATGAAGCGAAAGCGTTTTTCAGAGGCTCGCAGTCGATCTTCCATTTCCTGGTTGATCTCCTGGAGCATTTTTTGCCGCAGGGCATTGTCGATCGTTTTGACCAGTTCTTCGGTTTCGAACGGTTTTTTCAGATAGTCGTAGGCACCCTCGCGCAGGGCCTTGACGGCGGAATCCACGGACGCTTCGCCGGTCATCATGATCACCGGGGTATCGGGCAAGCGGTTGAGAATGTGCTCCATCAAACTGAATCCGTCGTGATCCGGAATACAGATATCAAGCAAAAACAGATCATAGTTTTTCTGGCTGATGATCTGAAGGGCCTCCGCGCCGGATGTTGCGGCCGTCACTTCGTATCCCCTGGGCTGCAGCAGTGCTTTCAAGCTCTCGCACATCCTCTTCTCGTCATCAACGACGAAGACTGCGGCGCGTTCGCTCATATATTCCTCACTCCGAGATGTTAGGGGTTACGATCTGAAACCGGTAGCGTGATCCGGAAAGTTGTTCCTTTGTCCTTGCGGCTCTCACAGCTGATCGTTCCGTTGTGGCTCTCGATAATGTCTTTGCTGATCGACAGACCGAGCCCCGAATGCTCCGGACCCTTGGAACTCCAACCGGGTTCGAAAAGCCGGGCAAGGGCTTTCTCTGTTATGCCGGGGCCATCGTCGCGAATGGTGATGACGATGTCACCGCCACCGGCACCAGTTTTGTCCGGCTCATAGGCGGTCGTCATGCAGATGCGGCCGCCTTCCGGCATGGCTTCCGCAGAATTTTTCAACAGGTTGATGAACACTTGGCTGAGATGACCCTTGTTTCCCGAACACGGGGGCAAGTGCGGATCCGGCTCAAAATTCAACGTGATGTGTGCGTGTTCGAGAACGGACGTGGTCAGCAATTTGGACAGATCCTCAATGATACCGTTGACATCCAGGACCTCATCGTCGGTACCTGTTTTATAGCGCGATTTTGACAATTGTGCAATTATACCCGGTATTCTTTCAATTTCCTCCCGGATCAGCGCGATCTCGTTTTTCACTTCGGGTTGGCCTGCGACCTTTTCGGCGAGAACAGCCAGGTAATTTTTTACAATTCCAAGCGGGTTGTTGACTTCGTGGATTACCCGATGGATCGCTTTGTCATCGAATGGTTCACCCATCGCCCAGATAGATGACGGCCGAATTTCGGCGCGGTCCGTCTTGTCGAGGAGCGCAGCGGCCTGGGCGGCAAAACAGTTCAGGAGGTCCAGCTGTTCCCACAAGAGAGGAAACTGCGGTTCGTTGGTCCCGGCGCAGATGACACCGATCCAGCGCCCGTCATGGATCAGCGGAAGGCACAACATGCCTTCCGTATTCAGCAGGCGTACCAATTGCTCATCTGCGATAGTGATTAGGTCATTGGTCAAATATCCGAAGGAGTCAATAATCTGGCGGTGACTGAGCGCCAGCGCGACCAGGTTCCCGCCAGTTGCAACCGGCAGTTCAACCCGGCCGATGGGCCATTGATTTGGGCATGATTCGGCGGGTTCGCCCACCAAAGCGTCACGGACCGGGTCGTAGGTGAAAAAAAATGCCGCAGCGATATCAAAGAGAATCTTGAAAGCCTGAAGCAGGTTTTTCTGCGTTGCGACCACTCCGCTGTCGGTCCGCGTGTGCTCGAAGGTGAGATGCTGGACGGACAGTTTTCGGAATTCTCCGAAAATGCTGTTAACGGCGGCGTCCCGTTCCTTATGAGAAGGGGACGGATCTTTTGCCAGTGCTTCTACAGTCAGGTCCACATCTTCCAGAAGTCTGTCGGTTTGTTTTTCTGCTTCCGCGAGGATGCGGTCGAGTCGGTCGGCCGATAGACTGATTCCCAGTGTTTGCACCAGATCGATGTGATCTGCACCTTTTTCCTGGTAGCAGACGGTGTTTGCGATGAAAATGATTTTTACGAGAGGCAGTGCGTCTGCGACAGCTTTGGGGGTGAAGTGATGATACAAAACCGCATCGGCCACTAAAGGATTGGTTTTCAGGTTCCGAACGACGTTCCATCCGGCTTCGCAGTGGTTGGTGCCGATACTGTCGTTTTCGGCCGGAAGCGCGCTGTCGGTCTGAACCGATTTCATGAAAAGCGGCTCATAGTCCTTTTTAAAATTGGACCAGAGTAGCAGTTTGCCGACATCGTGGAGCAAGCCGGCGATGTAGGCATCATCGGCAAGTTCCGGAGCCAGGTGCTCGCTGAGTAATCGGGCGATAACCGCACAGCGCAGCGAATGGAACCAGAACTGATTGAAATTGGCGTCGGTCTTCCACAACAAGGGATTCGACAAAGGATTGCTCAGACAGAAAAGGGCAACATTTTTGATGGTTTCCGGGCCCAGTTGAGACACGACCTGCTCGATAGCATTCAGGCTCGAGGTTTTCGGTTCTCCGCCCCCGTGCAACCGCATGATTTTTATCGTCAGGGCGGGGTCCATTGTCGCCAGTCGGGTTATATCCCGGGAGGTCGCAGTGCCACTGTCACAGAGGCGGTTGAGCTTGATTAAAACCTGAGGATGGCACGGCAGCGGAATGGCCGTGTTGATTTTGCTGAATATCTTGGGTGGATTCTTCACTTATTCAGGTTGTTCTGCAACCGACGGTAAAGTGTTTCACAAATACTCTATCCCAATTTCCACAGGGGTATGGTATTTCACCCCACATCTCAAATACATCAAAAGGCCGACATCCGACGGCAAATAAGGACCCTCGGACCGGCTTCTCCATTACCATGAATTCCTGTAACGCTCTGTCGCCAAGGATTTCAGCCAGTTAACTCTGCACCGCCCCGCCTTTGGGCGACCTTTTCCAAGGGGCCGATCGCATTGCACTTTGTCGAGCGGACGCGATCTGAATAATGATGTATTATACACGTAAACAATTTGTTGTGCAAAATTATGCAATAATACTGCCAACATGAAAAGCTTGAGCGTGAGCGGCGTCCCGGTGAAGAACTGACCTTTTGGTTTCGCCGGACATCGAACGGCTGATTGCAGGGCGATATTTGCGGGACAAATAAATCCAGGGGTGATTTTTATGGCGTTATCCGGAATTGACGGAATGCGGGATGGCTCTGAAAATATATGGTTTTTTCAATTTTCCTTCTGTGGTATGTGGGGCTAGGAATCGGATGAAAAAGCCGAATCGGTCCTCGGTACGACAGGTTGAAAGAGACCGCTGAGGCATGTCCGGTATCCTGCATGCGGCAGGTCCCATGGCCAGTTACGTGAGAGGAACATCGCGAATCGGCATTCTGGCGGCAATCAGCCTTCTGATCACCTGGCTGGCGTCTTATCTGGTGCGGTTGTTGACAGACCGTAACCGGCTTCAGGATCAGTCCGGCGCATCGAAAACAGATTCACCACAACGAGCGCAGAGGACGGAAAATAAAGAAGAAGGCAGTCGATAAAGATGACTGGAGGCCGTATTGAGTTCCGCGCGATACCGGCGCTCTGTCGGAAGGGAACCCCAACCGTTTCCCGACGGTTATTTGAACTTACGGTCAGGTATCTCGCGGTCCTCGCGCGGGGCGGTGGTGTCGGCCGGAATCTCTTCGTCGGTCCTGCAGGTCGAAATTCCCAACAGGGCACTGATCGGGCACCAACCGACAATAGCCGTCATCAGGATGACCGTGCCCAGAATGGCCCAGTAACCGCTCCACAGAATCGAGGCGCCTATTAAGGCCAGGCCGGCTGCCAGTCGAATCAACCGTTCACTTTTCCCAACGTTGCACTTCATGCACATTAATTCCTTTTTTCCTGTCGTTGACGCATGGTCCGCTCGCGGCGCCGGTTCTAAGCGATTGCCGGCGGCAACCGCCTGTCGACCGGCCGGTCGGTTACAACACCATAATGAGCAAGAGGTGTACCAGAACAGACCATGAGTTTTTCATAATATAATTTCAATATCTTAAATTCCCTGCAGGCGGACCTGTTCAAACCGTACCTATCGATGCACTTTACAAATTGTAAAAAAACCGGATGGTGTACCCAACCCGCGCCAGGCTGTTTGAAATTCGTCTGGGAGCGTTCGGTGATTACGGTTTCCATCAGAGAGAATGACTGCCGCTTGCATTCGGTGGAGAACTTAAGGTATACCCAATTCCAGGGGTCTGAGCGGTGGCTAATCTCTTTTTTGCGAGGATGCCCGCTGAACCGGCTTTATTCGTGTCGTAAAGAAATCGATTCAACCAGAGGCGTTAAACCGCGTTTCTGTCGGCGGGACCTTTATAAATGATCGACCGCGGTCACCTTTTTCCAGCAAACCCAACCAGAGGAGAGACGATGAAAACGTTACCCATTGCCGATGCATTGAGCACCCTGCGGGAAAAGGTCATGGCAAAAGGGTTTGCAAGTGCTACCGGCTGTTATGTCGACAAAGCCAGCGGCGCCATGATCTATGATGTGGAGGGCAGGGAATACATCGATTTTACCGGCGGCATCGCCGTGATGAACGTCGGTCATTCGCATCCCAGAGTGGTGGCGGCGATCAAAGAACAGGCGGAAAAATTCACCCACACCTGCTTCATGGTACTGCCATACGAACCGGCGGTGCGGCTGGCGGAGAGACTCTGTGATATCGTTCCCGGTGCCTTCGAAAAATCGGTCATGCTGACCAACAGCGGTGCCGAGGCCGTTGAAAACGCTGTAAAGATCGCACGGTACCATACCGGGCGACAGGCGGTCATCGCATTTGAAAATGCTTTTCACGGGCGCACTTACCTGGGCATGACGTTGACGAGCAAAGTCATGCCCTACAAGTACGGCTTCGGACCGTTTGTGCCGGAAATCTACCGCATGCCCTTTGCCTATTGCTACCGCTGCCCGTTCAACCTGACCTATCCTGGTTGTGCGGTCGCCTGTGCCGACCACCTCAAGGATTTTTTCATTTCCCATGTAGCCCCTGAAGTCACCGCGGCCGTCATTGTCGAACCGATACAAGGTGAGGGAGGCTTTATCACTCCCCCACCGGAATATTTCCCCAAGTTGAAAAAGATCTGTGAGGATAACGGCATCCTGTTTATCGCCGATGAAATTCAGACGGGCATCGGCCGCACCGGCACCATGTTTGCCATGGAACACTGGGGCGTGGAAGCTGATATCACCACGGTGGCCAAAAGTTTGGCGGCGGGTATGCCTCTGAGCGCCGTTGTCGGCCGGAAAGAGATCATGGATTCCGTTCATGCCGGCGGTATCGGCGGGACCTACGGCGGCAACCCGGTCTGTTGCAGCGCTGCTCTGGCAGTTCTGGACGTCTTCGAAACCGAACACCTCCTGCATAAATCCCGGGAACTGGGACTCAAACTCCGCCACCGTTTGGACGCCTTTAAGGACCGTTACGAGCTCATAGGGGACGTTCGCGGCATTGGGCCCATGCTGGCCATGGAACTGGTCAAAGACCGTGAATCAAAACTGCCGGCTGCCGATGAGGCCAAGGCCTTGGTTGGCGCTTGCCGTGAAATAGGGTTGCTGCTGCTCTCCTGCGGCACTTACGGCAACGTTGTTCGGCTGCTGATGCCCCTGGTGATTACCGATGAACAGCTTGAACGGGGACTCGCCATACTGGAAGACGGGCTGGCCGGCCTGTCGAAATGACCGACTGGCCGGGAGAGTGAGCCAAAAAATCTCCATCCGGTTAATATCGATTCGCGAATGAGAAAAGATGCAGATTGACCCTTATTCCGAATGAGTTCCCGCCAACCGGGTTTCGGCGAAGGACGTTACTGAAACAGCGCTTCATCCAACAACTAAAAAGGAGGCCTACCCATGAAAAGAAGTATGAGCGTGTTAGTCACCGTAAGATTATGCCTGGCTGTGGCGATTGCCGTGCTGGTGCTTGGTAACGGCGCCGGCCTTCAGGCCGCGGAAAAGGTGGTCCGGATCGGCAACATCATTCCTCTTTCCGGTCCCTCGGCATCGGTTGGGGAGCAGGGGCGAAATGCCCGTGAAATGGCAGTCGAGGAGATCAATGCCGCCGGGGGCATCAAATCCCTCGGAGGGGCCAAGCTGGAAATGCTCTATGCGGATTCCGAGTCCAAACCGGAAAAAGGGGTGTCGGAGGCCGAGCGCATGATCAACACCGAGAAGGTTCACCTTCTGACCGGCTGCTGGAATTCCGCCGTCACCTATCCGACCACCGCCGTGGCCGA
>JAQAZR010000307.1:0-2674 GCA_032127235.1 Deltaproteobacteria bacterium | reverse complement strand
CGATCATTCCTACGATTGTCATTGGCCTGCCGGGGCTCCCGTGCAGATACCGACCGCACCGGTCATCCGTGCCGTGGTCGAGGACCTGCTGCAGGGAACCGCACCGGCGGTCATCAGCGCGCGGTTCCATTTGACACTGGTGCGGCTTTTCACCGACTTATGCGATCATCTGCGCAGAGACACCGGACTGACCCGGGTGGTGCTCAGCGGGGGTGTGTTTCAGAACGCCGTCTTGCTGGGCGGATTGGTGCGGGCGCTTGAAGACAAAAAGTTCAATGTGTATACGCACAAACAAGTGCCGGCCAACGACGGCGGCCTCAGCCTGGGTCAGGCGATCATTGCCGCGGCAATGGCAACCAGATCGCAGACCGCCTGAGGCGTCGACCAAGAGTGTTCAGGGAGAATTTTATTTTGAACCTTATTCGCAGTGAAAACGATTGGGCTCAATGGTGATCGCTTCAATCCAGGCAACGGACGGCGGACATGTCACTTAAATACGTTGAAGAATACCGGAGTGCAGATCTGTCCCGGTCGCTGGCGGAAAAAATACGCCGGATCAGCACCCGAAAAATCAGACTGATGGAAGTCTGCGGCACCCATACCGTGTCGATCTTTAGAAGCGGGATTCGAACGCTCCTGCCGGAAACGATCTCCCTTCTCTCCGGGCCCGGCTGTCCGGTGTGCGTTACCGCCCAGTCGGAAATCGATGCCTTCATCGCGCTGGCAAGGACAGAAGGCGTTATCATTGCGACATTCGGCGATCTGATGCGGGTCCCGGGAACGGTTTCATCGCTCCAGAAGCAACGCGCCGAGGGGCGGGATATCCGGATCGTTTATTCCACGATGGATGCGGTCGATGTTGCGCGTAAGAATCCGGACAAAAAAGTCGTCTTTCTCGGAGTAGGGTTTGAAACCACTGCGCCGACGATTGCCGCAGCCGTCGTAACCGCCCGGCGGACTGGCTTGGACAACTTTTTCGTCTATTCGGCGCACAAGCTGGTGCCGCCGGCCCTGACCGCCCTGATGTCGCTGAGCGGCGTCAACATCGACGGGTTTATTCTGCCCGGTCACGTGTCGGTCATCATCGGGTTGGACGGCTACCGGGACTTTTTCGAAACGCACCGGATCCCTTGCGTGGTGGCCGGTTTCGAGCCCACCGATTTGCTTCAGGCGATCGCCATGCTTGTCGAACAGGTCGAGACGGGCGTACCGGCATTGGAGAACGCCTATGGTCGGGCAGTGACGGATGCGGGTAATCCGGCCGCTCGGAAACTCCTTCAGGAGGTTTTCAAAACGGCCGACGTGGCCTGGCGGGGTATCGGGGTGATCGCCGGCAGTGGTCTCAAGGTCAGAGAATCCTATGCGGCATTTGATGCCGAAAGAACGTTTGCGCTGACGCTTCCCGAGGCCAAGGAGCCGAAAGGATGCGCCTGCGGCGAGATTCTCACCGGCTCGAAAATTCCGCCGGAATGCGCGTTGTATAAAAAGATCTGCACGCCCATCGATCCGGTCGGGCCCTGCATGGTATCGAGTGAAGGGACGTGTGCGGCGTATTATCGCTATCATCAAGATTAAATAGTTTCCGTCCATAAGTGGCTACGAATTTCCCGGTGAAAATATGAAGTTTGAAAAGGTGACGCTCGACCACGGCAGCGGCGGGAAGATATCCCACAGCCTCATGACCGATATTCTCCTGCCCGTTTTTAACAACCCGATCCTGGCCGACCTCAACGACGGTGCCATACTCGAACTTGACGGCCGACGGCTGGCCTTCACCACCGACTCCTATACCGTAGATCCGATATTTTTTCCGGGCGGGCACATCGGCGACTTGGCCATCAACGGCACGGTCAACGACATCGCCATGTGCGGCGGTTCGCCGCTCTATTTGAGCGTCGGTCTGATCATCGAAGAAGGATTTTCGATGGCCGATCTGGAGCGGATTCTGGTGGGGATGGGCGCGGCCGCGCGCAAGGCCGGGGTGACGGTTGTCACGGGCGACACCAAGGTGGTGCCCAAAGGCGCGGCCGATAAAATTTTTATCAATACCTCCGGCTTTGGACTCATCCCGGAAGGGGTCGATGTGGGCAGCACAAAAGCCTGCGTCGGCGATCGCGTCATTTTGAGCGGCACGATGGCCGATCACGGCGTTACCATCCTCACCCAGCGCGAAGGGCTTACTTTCGAGTCGACGTTGACCAGTGACAGCGCGCCGCTCAACCAGATGGTGGCCGACATGTTCTCCGCCAGCCCGTCGATCCACGTTTTGAGGGACCCTACCCGGGGCGGCGTCGGTACGGCGTTGAATGAGATCGCAGGAAAGTCTCAGGTGGGCGTGACCATCTTCGAGGACCGGATCCCGCTCAAGCGTCAAGTGGTCGGAATCTGCGAACTGTTGGGCTTTGATCCACTCTATCTGGCCAACGAGGGCAAGCTGCTGGCATTTGTGGCGCCGGAACATGCCGGCCGCATTCTGGACGTCATCCGGCAGAACGAATACGGCCGGGATGCCGCCGTCATCGGTGAAGTGGTGGCCGATCACCCGGGGCGGGTGACCATGCAAACCAGAATCGGCGGCAACCGCATCGTGGACATGTTGACCGGCGAGCAATTGCCGCGAATCTGTTGAGGCAGCACGCCGGTTCGGTCACTTGGCTTTGAATCTCAGTTTTTT
>JAQAZR010000306.1:0-8824 GCA_032127235.1 Deltaproteobacteria bacterium | reverse complement strand
TTCTTAGGTATTTTATCTTTATAGACCTCTATTTCCGCTTTTGTGGCCAATGATCCAACATTCCATTATTTCAACACCCCAGAGACCCCGGTTGATGTCCGATAACAATGCATTGCGACCGTGGGCGTCTTGGTGGTGCCGATCGTGTTTTCCATTTAACTAGTTACAATTAAAAATAAAATTAACTACCAAAATGAAAACTTATTTGCAATCTTTTATTTGATTTCGGTGCCCGTGGCAGCGAAGCGCAGGACGGCCCCGCAAAAATGATACCCTCCCTGTTTGAGACGTCAAAGAGACTTGCCTTGACCACCAAACTGTGTTAATGACCGCAGAGTTTTCTCGTTTGCAGCGGCAGGTCGTTTAGACTTTTGTGCAATTACGGCCTGTTACCACTCGATTGACGGGAAGTGCCGTTTCTTGTCGAAAATTTTTATTTGACCTACGATGTAAGCGGTATTAGAGTAGCCGCTCAAAAATAGAAACAATACCTGGTGTGAACACAAAAAAAAAGAGGAGGGTTTTTATGAAAACGTTAATCGGTGGGGCGGTTGCGGCGGCACTGGGACTGGTCGGACTGGGGATTTGGTGGAGCGAATTTTTGATGGTCTTGGCCGGCATCATTCCGATTATGCTCCTGCTTGGCGGCGGGCTGGCCATCTATCTTGGTTTTGATGAACTCAAGGACAACTGGAAGAAAGACGAGCCGGCCTTCGAGTCCTCATCGATAAAAGAGTCTGAGATTGAGCAGTACAAGCATGAAATCGATGAACTCAAAGATGAAATCAAAAGCCTGAAAAAAGACTGAAAAAGCCTATCAGCTGCATGTGACCGACAGAGCTCTGCCGCCGGGGTAGGGCTCTTTTTTTGTAAGCGTTCACAGGGCACCGCATCTGCTTTGTTGTCGGGCACTTGAAGTACGAAAGTACGTCTGCGTACCCGACGCCTTGCATCTGCGGCACCCTGTAAACGCTTACAATTGGGTGGTTTGAAGCGCATCGGACTTTGCAACCCTGTCGGTTACCTTTTTTTAGTTCTTCAGGTCTTATTAAGGTGGGCATCCCCGGCCGCCGCTCGCAGCGGCCGCCCGGGCCAACTGATCTGCGCGCTCGTTTTGCTCGTGCCCGGAATGGCCGCGAACCTTTATGAGTGTCACGTCCTTCAGCGCCGTTAGCAACTCACGGATTGTCTCGACGAGTTCCTTGTTTTTCTGAGCCTTCCATCCGAACGACAGGACACCTTGCGCGTAACTGCTGTCGGTGTAGATTCTGACCGCCAGGTTCTTGCGCTTTAGTTCCATGAGAGCGGTGCGGATCGCTTCGAGTTCGGCCACGTTGTTGGTGGTGTTGCCGATGAATTTCGAGATTTCCTTCGTCTTTTCCCCGTATTGCAATACGACCCCGATACCGGATGGGCCGGGGTTCCCCGACGAGGCGCCGTCGGTGTAAATGTGAATGGTGTTCGGGGCTCCCGGCGGCACGGCCTTCTCCGTTTTTGCCGGCGCTCCGGACTGCGGGCGCACACGGGCGGGTCTCGCTTCGGCAGGCGCATCGATCTGCCCGAGGTTGGCGGGATTGACCCAGTATTCGTAATCCTGATTCAGCTGGTACTTGATCAGGACTTTACCGTTTTTCTCAAGCGGTCGGCCGTCGGGGTCCATGGCCTGCCAGACCTTGTTGTTTTTAAAGCGCATGCGGCGCCATTTGAGTTGGTCGGAGTCGGCTCTGCTCATGGACTCAGTCATAGAGATGGATGTCACGGCTAAGGGTGACGAACCTGGCGAGTGCCTCGCGCCAGGACGCGGAGATGTCATCGATCGGATCGAGCGCCTCGACCCTTTCCCGGACCGTGCGGTCACCGATGATCAGATCGATGGGCAGCCGCTCGAATTCGTATTCATAGGGTGGCGGCTTCCACTGAAAATCCTGTCGATGATGCCGGATCACCGCCTGCAGGAGTTTGAGCGATGTGGCATAAGGACGGTAGCGCTGCGGATCGGTGACGTGAATCTGGAACCCGTGGCAGGGGTGTCCGGACCATTTGTTGGCCGTCGGCTCGAAAGTGACCGGTCGCAGGATGACGCCTGGCAGTTCCGGCGCGGTGACGGCGGCGGCGAGCAACCGCGGCTCGATGAAGGGGGCACCGAAGAGTTCGAACGGTTGGGTGGTGCCGCGCCCTTCGGAAACATTGGTCCCCTCCCAGAGCACTTGTCCGGGATAGACCATTGCGGAAACCGGCGTCGGAAGGTTGGGAGAGGGGGGCACCCAGGGCAACCCCGTGTCCGCGTAGGTCATTGCCCGCCGCCAGTTCTGCATCGGCATCACTTCCAGATCACAGCCTATGCCGAAGTGCCGGTTGAACAGCAGCGCTATCTCCCCGATGGTCAACCCGTGGCGCATGGGGATCGGATACCGTCCGACGAAGGACGTGCAGTCGGCGGCGACGCAGTTGCCCTCGACGGCCTGCCCGTCGACCGGATTGGGTCGATCGAGAACCAGCACCTTTTTGGAATACGCCCTTGCGGCTTCCATGCAATAGGAAAGGGTATAGATGAAAGTGTAGACGCGCGTACCGGCGTCCTGCAAATCGACGAGCAGCACATCGATGGGTGCGAACATATCTCCGGTCGGTACCCGGGTGTTGCTGTAGAGACTGAAAACGGGGATGTCAAGAATCGGGTCGATGCTGTCGGCCGATTCGACCATGTTGTCCTGTTTTTCGGCCTGAAAACCGTGCTGGGGCGCATAGAGCGCCGTTAGCTGACCCGGGAACCGGCGGGCGATCAAATCGCGGGCGTGGCGATAGTGCCGGTCGACAGAGGCCGGATTGCAGAGCAGACCGAGCCGGCAACCCCCGAGCCAGGCCGGGGGATTCTGACAGAGATTTTCGAGTCCGGTCGTGACGCTTTTCATGTGTCGAGCGGTGAGTGCCTGAAGTCGCACGGCGTGCGCCTGTGGGCGGCATCAATTAATTGCGCAAAGGTATTATGGTCAGGTGTCCAGCCCAATGAGTCTCCGGTCGCCGGCTCGGCGGCAGCGGAGCCGGTCAAATTCGGATGAAACATACCATTTTTCACGTCTGAGTCAAGGACCTGCAGGTGTGGGCAGACGTTTTCGGTGAAAATCTTGACAAAGATGAGAATTAAAATTACAAGACACGACCGTGTCTTTTGACGGCGTTTCGAAGGACCAGCGTTCCTTCGGGGGCCTGGGGTTGAGAGAATAATGGAGATCCAGCTGGAGGGCGTTGTCGTCATTGTCGGCAATTACGGCAGCGGAAAAACCGAAATTGCCATCAATCTGGCCGTCGACCGCAAGCGCAGCGGCATTGATGTGCGGCTGGCGGATTTGGATCTGGTCAACCCCTATTTCCGAACCCGTGAGGCCCGCAAGGCCCTCGCCCGGTTCGGCATCGAGGTCATTCTACCGCCCGAAGAGTATCTGCACGCGGACTTGCCGATTTTAAGCCCTTTGATCGCCGGTGTGATCCGTCGTCCCGGCCAACTGGCGCTGATCGATGCCGGAGGTGATCCGGCGGGGGCCAGGGTGTTGTCGGCGCTGGCGGACGCGTTTAACGGGCGCTCGTATCACATGCTGCAGGTGGTCAATCCGCTGCGACCGGAGACGAGCAGCGTCGCCGGCTGCCTCCACATGAAGCGAGAAATTGAGACATTCGCCCGCATGGGGGTTACCGGCTGGATCGGCAACGCCAACCTGATTGACGAGACCACACCGCAGGACATCCTGCGGGGCTATGCGTTTATGCGGCAAGTGTCGGCCGAGAGCGGTCTGCCATTGATGTTTATCACCGCTGCGGACGGGCTGTTGCCGCAGATTGCTTTAGAGCGCTTTGGCTGTCCGGTGCTGACCATCGCGCGGCAGCTCGTTCCGCCCTGGAAAAATGCGGCGGCGATATCATGAGGAGAAATTCAAACATGACATATATACACGTGATCGACAAAGACAGGTGTAAAGGGTGCGGGCTGTGTGTCACGGTGTGCCCGAAAAACGTGCTGGAGATAAGCGATCAGGTCAACACCAAGGGGTATTTTCCCGCCCTTCGCGCCCGTCCGGAGGATTGTATCTATTGTGCCATGTGTTGTACGATGTGTCCGGATGTGGCCATTACCATCAGCGAGGAGGCCGAAGCGCCGACCGGGTCTAAATGATTGGAGAGACCGAATGATTGGAGAAATTCGATGAGCAAGGTGTTGATGAAAGGAAACGAGGCTATCGGTGAAGCGGCTATCCGGGCCGGATGTTTGAACTACTTCGCCTATCCGATCACCCCGCAGTCCGAAGTGGCCGAATATCTGTCGCGGCGGTTGCCGGAGATGGGAGGCGTTTTCTTGCAGGGAGAAAGCGAAGTCGCCGTCTCATACATGATTTTCGGTGCCGCCGCGGCCGGCGAGCGGGTTTTTACCACCTCGTCGAGCCCGGGCATCAGCCTGATGAGCGAAGCTATCAGTTACATGGTCGGCGCCCAGTGCCCGGCCGTGTTGGTGAACATCATGCGCGGCGGTCCGGGACTCGGGGGCATACTGCCGTCACAGGCCGATTACCTGCAGGCCACCAAAGGGATCGGTCACGGGGACTGTCGGTTGCTGGTGCTGGCGCCGGCCGGCGTCCAGGAGGCCGTTGAGATGGTGATGATGGCCTTTCCGCTGGCAGAGAAGTACCGGAATCCGGTCATGATTCTCGGCGACGGATTGATCGGCCAGATGATGGAACCGGTCGAATTCCCGGACCACTTGAAGACGGCACCGTCCAACAAAAACGATTGGGCCGTCAATGGCATGGAGACCCGCAAAAGTGACCGGCGCAACCTCATCCGTTCCTTGTATTTAGATCCCGAGGAGCTGAATGAGCATAACCTGATCCTGAAAGCCAAGTACGACCGGATGAAAAAAGAGGAAGTCCGTTTCGAGGTTTACAACACCGACGGCGATTACGGCGTTCTCATCGTCAGTTACGGCACCATGAGCCGTGTGTGCCGCACCGCGATTGATCAGCTGAAGGAACGCGGGATCGAAGTCGGGATGATCCGGCCGCAGACTGTATTTCCCTTCCCGGAAACGGCGGTCGAAGAGGCGGCGGCCAAAAAAAGTTGCCGGGTGGTGGCCAGCATCGAAATGAGCATGGGTCAGATGGTGGAAGATGTCGAGCGCGCGGTGAAAGGCAAGCGGCCGGTTCAATGGTACGGAAAATGCGGCGGTGATGTGCCGACGCCGGAAGAGGTGATGACGTTTGTGACGTCATTGGCGGCCTGACCGATTCTTTTTATTGTTGACGAGAAACGGCGCTTCTCTCGCAACCCAATCGCAACAATGGAGCAATTCAAATGGGCAAGACATTTCAGAAGCCGCTGGCTCTGTCCGATCAAGTGACCCACTATTGCCCGGGCTGCACCCACGGCGTCATTCATCGGCTGGTGGCCGAGGTCATCGACGAGTTGGGAATTCAGCGCCGGACAGTGGGCATTGCACCGGTCGGTTGTGCGGTGCTGATGTACAACTATTTTACCTTCGATTTCCTGGAAGCCGCCCACGGACGCGCGCCGGCGCAGGCGACCGGCATGAAGCGGGTGCGCCCCGATCTGGTGGTGTTCACCTATCAGGGGGACGGTGACCTGGCGAGCATCGGCATGGGGGAAATCGTTCATGCGGCCAACCGCGGCGAGAAAATAACGGTCATCTTCGTCAACAACGCGGTCTACGGCATGACCGGCGGCCAGATGGCCCCGACCACCATGCCGAATCAGCGGACCACCACCTCGCCCTTCGGTCGCCGGGTGGAGGAGGTCGGCATGCCGATCAAGATGGCCGAACTCCTGGCCGCTTTGCAGACACCCGCTTACATTGCGCGGCAGACGGTCATCAAGCCGAAGTTCATCAACAAGGCCAAGAAATCGATCAAAAAGGCCTTCGAATATCAACTGGCGGGACAATGCTTCAGCTTTGTCGAGGTGGTGAGCACCTGCCCCACCAACTGGGGGCTTACCCCCGTCGAGGCTGTTCGGTGGGCCGAGGAGACCATGCTGCCCTATTATCAGCTGGGCGAATTTAAAACTCCCGAGTGAATCAACGCACCGCTTGAGGTATCGAAGGGCCTTTTTTTTAAAAATCGCGGGCTGCGGGCCGATATGATCGAGCGGAAGATGTGGAGGCGTCATGCAAAGCGAAGTGATGTTTGCCGGTTTCGGCGGCCAGGGAATCCTGCTGAGTGCCAAGATTCTGGCCCATGCCGCCATGGAAGAAGGGCGCGAGGTCGCGTGGGTGCCTTCCTATGGTCCTGAAATGCGGGGCGGGACCGCCTATTGTACCGTTGTGGTCAGCGACCGGTTGATCGGATCGCCGATCATCCGCAATCCGATGCATCTGGTGGCCATGAACCGACCGTCGCTCGAAAAGTTCGCCGCCCAAGTCAAACCGGGGGGCGTCATCCTGGTCAACAGCTCCCTGATCGACATCAACTCGGGCCGCAGTGACGTCGATGAACTGCGGGTGCCGGTCAACGATATCGCCGTAAAACTCGGCAGCGTGCGGTCGGCCAACATTGTCGCCCTGGCTGCATTTGTCGCCCGCAGCAAAATTGTCGCCATCGACACCCTGCGCGCTTGCGTCGAAACAGAGTTTTCCAAGAAGAAAAAGCTGATTCCACTGAACATGGCAGCCGTGGAAGAAGGCTGCAAGGCGGCGGCCTGAGGCCGTTTAGCCCGTTTAGTCCCGCATTATAGGCGGGATTGAGCCCGTTATGTTTTGCGGGGGCTGGATTGAAGGTATCATCGATTTTACCGAATAGCCGCCGCCGGGCCGCTTCGGGTTGCGGGTTTCGGTTTCCCAGTTTCCATTTTCCAGTTTCAACTTTGCCCATGGACTTGGACATGACTCTTTCCATACCCGATTACATTCTGGCCATCGAGCCTTACAAACCGGGAAAACCGATAGAAGAGCTCGAACGCGAGTATGGTATCCTTGATTCGGTCAAGCTGGCTTCCAACGAGAACCCACTGGGGCCATCACCGAAAGCGATCGAGGCCATTCGGGAGCATCTCGCAAAACTGCACCGGTACCCGGACGGCGGCGGTTTTGCCTTGACGGCCAAACTGGCCCAAAAACTCGGGGTTGCCGCGAACACCATCGTGCTGGGCAACGGGTCCGACGATGTGATCGGTATGCTGTGCCGGGCGTTGCTGCGTCCTGGTGATGAGGCCCTGATGCCGCAGCCGTCATTTCTGATGTATGCCATCACGGTGCGCAGTGTCGGCGCGCTTCCTGTTTTCGTGCCCTTGAACGATGCGCTGGCGATAGATCTGGAAGCCATGCTCGGCCGGGTGACGTCACGAACCCGGCTGGTTTTCTTGTGCAACCCGAACAATCCGACCGGTACCGTTATGAGCGCCGAAGCGCTGGACGCCTTCCTGCGCGACCTGCCGCCGGCCATCGCCGTCGTGCTCGACGAGGCCTATATCGAATTTGTGCGCGATCCGACCTGTGCCGTGGGGCTGAAATTCCTCGACTGCGGCCGCCCGGTGGTGACCCTGCGGACTTTTTCAAAGACTTACGGACTGGCGGGGCTGCGCGTCGGCTACGGCATCATGCCGCCCGAACTGGCCGCCATCCTGCACCGGATCAGGCAGCCCTTCAATGCCAGTTCTCTGGCCCAGGCCGGTGCGGCGGCGGCACTCGATGACGAGGCGTTTTTACAGCGGACGATCCGGCTGGTTCACACGGGATTGGACTACCTGTTCGATCGACTGGACCGACTCGGCGTGCGGTACTTCCCGACCCAGTCTAACTTTTTTCTGATCGACGTTCAGACCGACGCCGACGTCGTTTTCGAGAAAATGTTGACCGAAGGGGTCATCGTGCGGTCGATGCGTTCCTATGGCTATCCGCATTACATCCGCATCAACGTGGGATTGCCGGCCGAAAACGAGCGGTTTGTCACAGCGCTCGGCCGCGTGCTGAAGTTGACATGAAAAAAAGCGTCGTCACGATCGATGGACCGGCCGGTGCCGGCAAAACGACCGTCAGCCGGATGCTGGCCGACCGGTTGGGATACCGTTACATCGACACCGGAGCCCTTTATCGGGCGATCGCCCTGGCTGTGCATGAAGGCGGCATCGACCCAAAGGACGACGCCGCACTGGAAAAAATGTGCACCGCGCTCAGCCTTCGATACGGTCAGACCGAGAAGGGGCCGCGTCTGCTGTCCAACGGCAGGGACGTGACCGACAGGCTGCGCACGCCGGAGATCACCATGCTGGCCTCGGCGGTTTCGGCGCGGCCGGCTGTCCGGCACTTTTTGCTGGGCGTGCAGCGGGCGATGGGTCGCGAGAAGGGGGCCGTCTTCGAAGGCCGAGACATGGGTACGGTGGTCTTCCCGGATGCCGAAGTCAAATTCTATCTCGACGCTCCGGAGAAAATCCGCGCCATGAGGCGCTTTCTGGAACTGAGGCCTAAAATGGAACTGACCTTCGAGGAGGTTGAACGCGACCTCGTCCGACGCGACAGGAACGACAGCATCCGGACCGAGGCGCCCCTGAAACCGGCGGTGGATGCCATTCGGATCGATTCGGCCGACCTGGCGCCGGCGGAGGTGGTCGCCGTCATGCTGGGCCACATTGAAAGATTGGCCGAAAATTAATCATTGTATTTTGCAGCAGTCTCTGATAGCCATCATAGGTTATGCAACCGTTAAGCGGTAGCGGTGTTTAAAAATCGGTTAAGGGGGTACTTTTTTTCATGGAAGATTTGGGCAAAAACGAGGAGTCGGGTCAACTCAATCAAGAAACGATGTCAGACAGCGAACCGGGCAGTGAT
>JAQAZR010000305.1:0-4913 GCA_032127235.1 Deltaproteobacteria bacterium | reverse complement strand
GATCGAGAGTGAACTTTTTGGTTACGAAAAAGGGGCTTTCAGCGGTGCCGACAAGTCGGGCAAAGAAGGCTTGGTGGAAAAGGCGGCCGAAGGCACCCTTTTTCTGGACGAGGTGGCAGACCTGAGCATGGAGGCGCAGGCTAAACTGCTGCGGTTTCTGGAAGAAGGTGAATACTATCGGGTGGGCGGCACCAAGAAGTGCATGGCCCAGACCCGAATCGTCGCCGCTACCAACAAGAACCTGGAGGAGATGGTCGCCGCGGGAGGTTTCCGACAGGATCTGTACCATCGTCTGGCGGTCATCAAGATTGAGATCCCCTCCCTGAACCAGCGGCGCGAAGATATCGTGCCCATTGCCAAGCACTATCTGGTCGAATTCGCGGCGAAGTTCGGCAAGACTTTCACCGGGATCAGCCCCGAGGCGGAAACGGCATTGAAGAATTTTAAATGGACCGGCAACGTGCGTGAACTGAAGAACCTGATCGAACGGGCCGTTTTGCTCGGAGACGGTCCTCTGCTGGACCTGCGGGACGTTGGGGTGGCGCCGGACTGTCAGGGTGCGGGCGGCACCGCTGTCGGGCTGCCGGCCCTGATCCCCGACGGCATCGACCTCCCGGATGTCATGGCGGCCATCGAAAAAAAATATTATGAAGAATCTCTTCGGATAGCCGACGGCAACGAAAGCCGCGCGGCCCGATCTCTCAATGTGAGTCGTGACACCTTTCGGTATCGACGCAAAAAGCTATTCGGATAAACCGGGTTGTTGAGCGAAACCTCCTGATCCCCATCCCCTGTCTTTTTTTAACACGAAAATAAGGGTGCGCCTCCGCCCGTATAACCGGTTTCGAAAGACGACTGAAACTCGTCGCCAACGGGCTCTAAGCCCGGACCAGGCCCGTCTTCAAATAAGGGGTTCGGGGTTCTTCCCCAATGGTGTGCCTTCCACGCGGTATCGACATAGGGTCCGGTCTAAGACCCCCTAATCGACTCAGACAGTCAGCCGCTGTTCTCAACTGTTCATCCGGGCTTCGGCGCGTCATTTTTATGCACCGTGGTGGCCCGAGGACCATGAGTGTTTAGAACCATAATGCTGTGCCGTGGGCCCTACATCCGTGACAGCCGCTGCTGCCTCCGATTTGCAGCCATGGTGATCGGCATTCAAACACGGTCGCGCCGGTAAGATCGGAAAACAGGCTTTCGGCATTGGCAAACGGATGATTTTTGGGGCATTATTCCCACCAAGACTGTGTTTTTTCCCCCAATCCGCCCCGAATCTTTCACGACCACAATTCCCTCTCTTTCGCTCTAACTTACTGAAATTTAAATTTTTAATGTGATCAAAGCACGCTGGCACACTATTTGATTTAGGGGAGCCATAGACATGACACATCAACCACATTAGGAAACGGAACCATGATCACCCATCCCAATCTAAAAAACCTGAGAACGCTTCTGATCGACGACAACGAATTTATCCGAAATTCCATGGAGATCGCTTTCCGCCAGAAAGGATACCCTCTGCGGACGGCTGCAACCGCCGAGGAAGGCCTGGAGAAAATGGCCGCAGAGCACTTCGACATCATCATCAGCGACTACAGGCTGCCTGGAATCAATGGGCTGACATTTCTGAAATACGCCGGCGACACCCGGCCGGATATCATCAAGATTCTCATATCCGCCTGCGGTGATCATGCGATGATCGCGGAGGCCTATGCCATCGGTGTGCACGACTACCTTCAGAAACCTTTCACCCTCGATACTCTCTGGGCCACTCTGGCTATGCACGCGGAGAAACTCGAGAAACGGCGCCGTGTCATCGACCTGCGAAGTCGCCGGGAAGCTCTTCGGACTCAGGGCCGAGCGGTGGGAGGCAAGCTATAGTACCCGCGCTCAAACTCGCGCACCGTGCGCTCCGCATAAAAATACCCCGACAAACCGGAAACACTCACCCGCCGGTTTCACCCTGCTCGGCAACCTCCGACCCGATGTGATAGCCTCGCCCGTGAGGGTTGGATCGTATCTGCCAATCCCGCTTCAAGTCGTTCCTAGAATTTATGCGTCCAGACCCCTAGATATAGATACCGTCGCGGGCGGGCCATTTTTTCTCTTCGACACGTCAAGCGGCTTGTCATTTTCACGATTCTATGTCAGAGAGATGACTCGTTTCCGTTCATAAATGGCCCTTTTGCTCGGCTTCAACGACGCTGAGGATGGGCATTGGCCCATTGCGACCTATCGTTTCCGGAGGTTTTTAATGAACGATTTCAATCCCATTCACTATCGATTCACCCTCACACCCGATTTGGACAGTTTCAAATTCTCTGCCAGAGTCGAGATTGCCGGTGAGCTTCCCGAAGCACAGGCAGCGGTGACCTTGAATATTTTAGAGTTGGCCATTTGGCGCTGCATCGTGTGCCTGGACGGAACGGAGGTGATCTGCCCCTTCAGTGTAGACCCGCAGAAAGAGGAATTGCACATCCGGCTGCCGCGCGACATTTCCGGAAGCCTGTCACTGATTGTCGAGTACGAGGGTCAGATCAACGACCGGATGGCCGGTTTTTACCGCAGCCGTTACCGGAAAGATGGTCAAACACGCTACATCGCCGTGACCCAATTCGAGGAAAGTGACGCCCGCCGGGCGCTTCCGTGCGTGGATCATCCTCTTAAAAAAGCGACTTTCACGGTTGAAATGATCATCGACGCCGGTCTTTCTGCGATATCCAACACGCTCATCGACACCGAAGAACTCCTGGCACACGGCAAAAAGCGGGTAACCTTTCAACGGACACCCAAAATGTCGACTTACTTGCTGTTCTTCGGTGTTGGGGAGTTCGAATTCGTGGTGAATTCTGAAGATCCGCGGGTCAGGGTCGCCACCACCCCGGGCATGACGCCGTATACCGGATATGGACTCGAATTCGGCCGCCAGGCGCTCGCGTATTGCGAAGACTACTATCGGATCCCCTATCCGCTGCCGAAGATGGACCTGATCGCCATCCCGGACTTCGCCTTCGGGGCCATGGAAAACTGGGGCGCGATCACTTTTCGCGAAAATCTGCTGCTGCACTATCCGGATTCGACGTCACGGGCGGGCGAGGAGCGGATTTGCGAGGTGATCGCACACGAAATCGCCCACCAGTGGTTCGGAAACCTCGTGACCCCCTCGGATTGGCGTTACCTGTGGCTCAACGAGAGCTTTGCCACTTTCTTCGGCTTCGGGGTCGTCGACCACTACCATGCGGAGTGGGGCATCTGGGAGCAGTTTATCGGCAGTCAAACCGAAGGTGCGCTGGTGCGCGACGGTTTGCACGAGACATTCGCGATCGAAATTCCGGGTGGCGAGCACGTGGTGATCAACACCAGCACGGCGCCGATTATTTACAGCAAGGGCGGCAGCATCCTGCGACAAGTTTTGGGCTTTATCGGTCCGGAATTGTTCCGGGACGGGCTGCACCGGTATCTGGAAACGCACGCATACGGCAATGCCGCCAGCCGGCAGCTCTGGGAGGCCTTCGAATCCTCATCCGAAAAGCCGGTGACCCGGATGATGAAGAGCTGGATCGAGCAACCGGGATATCCGCTGATTACCGTCGAGCGCCGGGACGATCAGCTTAACTTGCGGCAGCACCGGTTCACCTACCTGCCCAACACCTCCGGGCAGCTGTGGGATGTACCGATTACGGCGCGGTTGATTAATCGAAACGGCGAAGAGCGGATCGTTCGACACCTCATGACCGGGGAAACCGCCGTCATTGAACTGGCTCCCGGTACGGCGGCTTACAAAATCAACGCCAACCAAACCGGATTCTACCGGGTCCAGTATCTGAATCCAGAGGACCTCGAAACCCTCGGGGAACGGGTCCGCAACAAATCTTTTTTGACCGAAGACCGATGGGGACTCCAGAATGACGTGTATGCTGCGGTCAGAAGCGGCAACATCGGTATCGACGCCTACCTGGCTTTTCTCGAGTATTACAGGGTTGAAGACGCCTTCCTGCCAATGAGCAGCATCGCCGCCAATCTGTTTCAAGCCTACAGCGTCCTCACCGGCGACAGTAAAAACCGGCTGAAGTCGATCGGTCGTTCCCTGCTCCAGAGGGCACTGGCCGCAATCGGTCTCGTGCCGCAAGCCGCTGAGCCCTTCACCGTTTCCTTGCTGCGGGATCAGATCATGCTGCCGGCCGCCATTTTCGGCGGGCAGGATGTCGTTCAGTTTACCGGGAAACAGTTTGAGAATCTGCTTTCCGGCGGCATCGTCCACCCGGACATCCTGAAGAGCACCCTTCAGATCGGCGCCCTGACCGGCGGAAACGCAGCCCTGAAATGGCTTCAACAGCGGTTTCAGTCGACTATCAGCGAACACGAGCGGCTCAACATTCTGGCGGCATTGGGATGGTTCAGTGACAAACGGGTATTCGAGAGCGCCCTGCAATTTGCACTCGAAGAGGTGCCCGACCGCAACAAATTCATTCCGATCGTTGCGGCAACCGCAAATCCCCACGCTGTCGATCATCTCTGGGACTGGTACCTGGCGCACCGGTCTGAACTCGAAGCCTTTCATCCCCTGCTCTACGAGAGAGTAATCGCCGCGATCGTGCCGTCGGCCGGTCTGGGCCGGCCGGAAAACGTCCGCGCATTTTTCAAGACATACGTGGCGGATCATCCGCAGACCGGCGATGTGGTCAGACTGGCGCTGGAACATCTCGAGATCAACCTGAAAATGCGCGAGCGAACCTCGAACTGAAGATCAACGGTGTCCATCCACAGTTTCATAAAAAGTCCTGATCAGTTTCCGATCCTGCAGCAGTTCTTCTCGTTCGCTCATTTCAGCCTCCTTGGTATCGTGCGCAGACCACACGCCATTTCCTACTCTAATGACGCCGGTTGATGTTGTCGTCATTAGTCAATCATCA
>JAQAZR010000304.1:0-5366 GCA_032127235.1 Deltaproteobacteria bacterium | reverse complement strand
GGAGTTTCACCCATAACAATTTCACGCATCGAAAACGGATTGCCGTGCCGCATGGCAACCCAACGAAAAATCATACTGGCTTTAGGGCTGAAACTTTCAGACAAGCGCAAAATCTTTAATGATTAAGAGAGCTCCTATGCTATTCGGAAAAAAAGACCATCTCGTCGGTTTGGACATCGGCTCCAGGACAATCAAGGCTGCTGAAATCGCCGACACCACCAAGGGTCGGACCCTCAAACGTTTCGGCATGGTCGACATCACACCAGGTCTTATCGAGGATGGGACCATCAATGAGCCGGAAGAGGTTGCCGAAAAAATCAAAGAACTGTTCAAAACCTTCAACATCCGCGAAAAAAATGTTGCTGTATCCATTGGCGGCTATTCGGTCATCGTAAAAAAAATCAACGTCCAGACGATGGCCGAGGATCAACTTCAGGACACCATTCATTTCGAGGCCGAACAGTATATTCCTTTCGACATCAGTGATGTCAACCTCGACTTTCAGATTCTCGGTCCGAACGAAAACAATCCGAACCAGATGAACGTGTTCCTGGTAGCCGCCAAGAAAGAAATGGTCAATGATTACATTAAGCTAGTGAACCTGGCCGGATTGAATCCCTGCATTATCGATGTCGAAGCATTTGCTCTCCAGAATATTTTCGAAATAAACCATGAAGTGAAAGATGAAAATCTCGCCCTGATCGACATCGGCGCCAGCAAGACCTCGCTTAACATCCTAAAGGGCAGAAATTCGGTTTTCATGCGGGATGTCTCCCTTGGATGCGGGCAGATCAACCAGAAAATTATTTCCTTGGTAAACTGCTCCTTCGATGAGTCTGAGGCAATTAAACTTGGCGGGCAAACCGATAAAATTACTCCGGAGGATTTAAAGGAAATCGTCATTGGAGTCGTTTCGGACTGGTGCACGGAAATCCGACGGGCGATTGACTTTTTCTACTCGACCTACCCCGAAGATCAAATAAAACGCATTATGCTCAGCGGTGGCGGCGGTAACATCGCTGACTTCCGCCAGTTGCTGGCATCTGAAACGTCATCTGAAGTGACGACCATCAATCCCTTCGGAAACTTTGTATTGGACAGCAGCTTCGACCCTGCGTACATCGAACAAATTGCACCCCAGGCCGCAATCACAATGGGTCTGGCCATAAGGAAGATTGACGATAAATGATACGCATCAACCTTTTGCCCTTTCGGGCCGCCCGGAAAAAAGAGAATATTCGGCGCCAGATTTCGGTCTTCTTTCTGTCGTTTTTTCTGATGCTGGCCGTCCTGATCTATTACAACATCCATCTGGGCGGGCAGATCAAGGACCTCAAAACCGACGTGGACACCACGAAGAATGAGGTCGCGAAGTTCCAGAAAATTACCAAACAGATTGAAGAAATCAAACAAAAGCTTGCGATTCTGGAGAAGAAAACCGAAGTCATCCGCAAGTTGGAAACCAACCGGTTCGAACCGGTCGAGATGCTCGACAACATGTCGGGAAAAACCATCGCCAACCGGATGTGGTTTACTTCATTCGATGACAGGCCCCAAAATGTTCAGATTGATGGTATCGCCCTGGACAACAAGACAGTGGCGGACTTCATGACCCGTCTGGAGGGTACCGGGCTGTTTGGTTCCGTGCGCCTGCAAACCATTCAGCAGCATGTGGTCAAGGGCTCGGGGCTGAAAAAGTTCTCTATCACCTGCAGTAAGCCAGTCCCCAACGAACCGAAAAATGACCAAAAGAAAAGAACATAATCATGAAAAAGACCCCTCTCGCTTTAGACGCTTTTGAACCTTTTATCGACAAGATCGAAAAACTTTCAAAGCTCTACCGGCTTCTGATAAGTGCCGGCATTTTTCTGGTCTTTATCGGCGTGGCTGTTTTCTTGTTCTACATGCCCAAATACGAGACCATCGCCAATCTCGAAAAGGAACTGGCAAAATTGGACAAGGAGCTTCAGACTGCGAAGGCCAATGCCAAAGACCTGAAAAAGTTTCAGCAGAAGATGAAGGATGCAGAGGAACAATTTAAAATCGTCATGAAATCCTTGCCGGAAAAAGAAGAAATCCCGTCACTGCTAACCAGCATTTCAGATTCCGGCAAAGATTCCGGGCTGGAGTTTCTCCTTTTTCAGCCGAAGGGTGAGATACCGAAAGAATTTTACGCCGAAATTCCCGTCGTCATGAAAGTAACCGGCAAATTTCACAACATCGCCATCTTTTTCGATCGGGTCGCCAGATTATCGCGCGTTGTCAATATCCGAGACATTTCAATGAAACCGGCCAAGGGCAATTTGTCCCTGACCACATCATGCACAGCCGTGACGTATAAATTTATCGAGAACAAGCCGGCGCCGAAGAAAACGTCGGCAAAAAAGAAAAAATAACCCTTTTTTTAGAAAACAGAAACGATCAGCTATGAATACACTGCGCGGCATCATTTCACTGACCATCTTGTCCTTTTTAGTTGCGGCGACCGGGACCTGGGACAACCAGGCTCTGGCGCTTGCAAAGCCTACGGTGGTGCGGAAAAAGATCCAGATACCGCTGGAATCCCGAGACAATAAGCCGGGTGTAGTCGTCAGCACTCTGTCGCCCAAGGCCGATATCGCCAAAGCTGAAACGGTACAAATCACGCGGCCGACGCCGGTTGCGAAGACTGAGGGCGCCGAGCACAGAGCGAAATCGGACCTTGCATCTGCTCCGTCGGAGAAAAGTAGTCCGTTGGTGATGGCTCCAGAATCACCGACCCCGAAAGTTCCACCTACCGATCGCTCCGAACCACTGCAGGTGGAGCCCGTATCTCCGACTATTGCCGCAGCTTCAGCGCCGCCGACACCCCTCGCAGCTGCAGAGTCTGCAGTGCCGGCGCTTTCTCAAGAGACGCCTTCGGCTGAGGTCGTCGAACCTGCTGTAACCGTGGCTACCGTAACTGTCCCCGAAGATAGACCGCCCTCCATCGTCGCCAGAACAAAGGACGGCGATCCGCTGCCATACAACCCGCTGGGCAAGATCGACCCATTTGAACCGCTCTTCAAAGACGAGCCCGAACTTGCGCCATCCGAATCTAAACGGGACAAGCGGATTCCCCGGACACCGCTTGAAAATATCGATCTGGGTCAACTGAAATTGGTCGGCGTCATTTTGGCCTCCAGCGGCAACCGGGCGCTGGTTCAGGAAGCCTCGGGAAAGGGCTATATCATCAAGGAAGGGACCTATATCGGTGTGAATTCAGGGAAGGTGACCGAAATAAAAAATGATCGCGTCATCGTAGAGGAAGAAATCGAAGACGTTGTCGGCAAACCGACAGTTCGCAATAAAGAACTCGTACTCCCGAAACCCCCCGGAGAATGATCACATGAGCACCTCAATTGTAAGAGTCAACAAACGCGCAGCACTGGTCATTTTTCTGATTGCCGTGCTTGGACTGTCAGGCGGGTGTGCCGCCAACAAACCGGTGGCAGTGGAAACGCCCGGCGAACAGCAGGCAGCCAGCGCCAAGAGCATCTCGGCGATTATGGTCACCGAGAATGCGGAATCCTGTATTGTACGGGTTGAAGGCAGCAGCCAACTCACCTATACGTCCGTCAAGCAGGATTTCCCTCTGGGCGTTCTATTTTATTTTCGAGACACCGGCATCGACAGCGCTGTCGCTCCTCAAGCCGTAACGGAAAACTCACTCATCGAATCGGTCGAGGCGGTACAGATCAGTGAAGATCAGGGCATGTCCCGGCTTTTTATCGCCTTGAAACAGGATGCGACTTACGAGGTAATGGATGATGGAACCGGTATGCGAATAGAATTCGCCAAGCCGTTTGCAGCCCCCATCGTCGGCGATTCGCAACGTGCATCTGAAGACCTGAGCGCTGCGGCCGAAGACACAAAACCGGCCTCCCACCTCGAAGGCGTTTACATCGTTAAGACCGATGACCGGACACGTCTCAATGTAACGGCCGATGGAACTATCAAAAACTATAAATCCTTCGTACTCTACAATCCGGCTCGTATCGTGTTTGACATCCCGAACCTGAAAAGTACCCACACAGGAGAACAGGTGGTTCAGGCGAACACCGAATGGATCCGACAGGCGCGCTACTACGGCTATCCTGATAAGGTCCGCCTGGTCATCGACACGGAAAAGACCTACCTGAAGAATTACACGGCCACACCGTTAGCTTCCGGAATGACCATACAGGTTGGAAGCGAACCGCAGGCGGCGGTCTCTATCGCTGCCGAAAAACCGGTACCCGTGGTTAAACCGATGAAAGAAAAACCGGTAACCTCCGGTGTATCCGATTCGCGACCTGCGGCAACCGCCGCCGCGGTTGCCGGGACTGAAAAAGAAGCATGGATAAACCGGATCGACTTTATGAGCGAAGAAGCCGGACAATCGACGATTATCGTCGGCACCACCCGACCGGTTCAATACGAATTGAAAAATTCATCCGATAAACTCCTGCAGCTGAAACTCTTCGATACCAAGCTGCCGAAATATCGCGATCGTCCCCTGATCACGACGCGTTTCGAAAGTGCCGTCAACCGCATCACGCCGGTTTACAATAAATCGATGCCGAAAACGACTCTGGTCGCCATCGAACTGCGCGAAGCCGTGAACTATGACGTCGAGCAGAAAGATGACGTCCTGATGATTCACTTCGGCCCGTCGTCAGTGGCGCCGATACCACTCGAACAGGCCAACTTGCCGGACTGGAAGAAGATTTTGGCCCAAACCGAAGCCGGGTCACCGGCCATAGAGCAAGCAACCCCGGAACGCGAGCCGATCGCCTCCCCGACTCCGCCGTCCATCGCTGCACCGGCCGTGCGGCCACCGGCTCCGGAGCCGGTGATGCAAATGGCGGCGGTGGCGTCATACAAAGCACCGACCGTAACCACCTATGGGGCGCACAAAGTGTTTACCGGAGAAAAAATAGCCCTTGATTTCTATGAGACCGACATTAAGAACGTGTTCCGCATCATCCGGGAAATCAGCGGTAAGAACTTCGCCATCGACAAGGATGTCACCGGCAATGTCACCTTGACCCTTGAAAAACCGGTTCCTTGGGACCAAGTTCTGGATCTTGTATTAAAAATGAACCGCCTCGGCATGGTATATGAAGGCGATATCATTCGGATTGCCACCCTTTCGACCCTGACGGCGGAAGAAAAGGCCAAACAGGATAAGATCGCCGCCGAACAGAAATCCCAAGAGGTGGTCAAGGCACTTGAACCTCTGGTCACCGAATACATTTCGGTCAATTATTCGGATGCCAAAGGTGAAGTCCTGCCGCTGGCCGAGAAAGTATTGACGCCGGACCGCGGCAGCATCAGCGTAGACCAGCGCAACAACCAGCTGATCG
>JAQAZR010000303.1:0-3849 GCA_032127235.1 Deltaproteobacteria bacterium | reverse complement strand
GCCTGCGCCTCCATGCTCAGGTCTGCCACCTCGTCCAGAAAAAGGGTGCCTTCGGCCGCCTTTTCCACCAAGCCTTCTTTGCCCGACTTGTCGGCACCGCTGAAAGCCCCTTTTTCGTAACCAAAAAGTTCACTCTCGATCAAATCCTTGGGGATGGCCGCACAGTTGACACTGATCATCGGACCTTCGAAATTGGGGCTGCGGTAATGAATGGCCTTGGCGATCAGCTCTTTTCCCGTACCGGTTTCGCCGAGGATCACGATCGATGTGTCGGGACTCTTGGCAACTTTGGTCACCACTTCCATGACGTCTTGGATGGCGTCGCTCTCGCCGATAAATCCCGGCAGGTTCTCTTTGAGATATTTTTCATGGAGCAGCTGGATCTCTTTGCGCAACTTGATCGTTTCAAGGGCGTTGCGCACGGTCACCATGAGGGTGTTCATCTGCAGCGGTTTGACCACGTAATCGTAGGCACCCTGTTTCATGGCGGAAACCACGGTTTGAACATCCTCATAGGCGGTGATCATGATCACGATAACCTCCGGGTAGAGGCCTTTTATTTTTCTGAGCGCTTCGATTCCGCTCATGCCGGGCAGTCCAATATCAAGGAGAACCAGATCCGGCGGGTTTCTCAGCACCGCTTCGATGGTGTCCTCGGCGTTGGCAAAACCCCTTATCCGGTATAGCTTTCTCAATGCCAGGACCACGCCTTCCCGGGCCACCTCTTCGTCATCCACCACGTAAACCGTGTATGGCGTCATTGGGTTTGCATCCTTTTCTCTATGGGGAGTTCGATGGTAAATCTGGCCCCGCCCGATTCATTGCTCTCGACCGTAATGGCACCACGGTGATCGTTGATGATCCGCAGCGAGATGGCCAACCCGATGCCTGAGCCGTCGGTCTCGGTTGTGAAAAACGGGTAGAAGATCTTTTCCCGAATACCGATGGGAATCCCGGATCCAGTGTCTGAGACACTCAGACAGATATTATTGTTTTCCGAATAGGACCGAAGCGTCAACCGTTTTTCAGCGTTCTTCTTCTCCATGGATTTCACAGCATTGTCGATCAGGTTCAACACCACCTGTTCGATCAGATTCGTATCCCCGTAACTCATCGGCAACCCGGGATCCAGGTCAATGTCGACCGTGATCCCCTTCTTGCGCAGGCTGACCGCCGAAAGGTTGAACGCCTCCTGCAGGGGGGCGTTCATGCTGATCAGTGACATGGAGGGCACACCGGGCCTCGAGAAATCGAGCACCCGCTTGATGACCGATTCGATCTTGTTGGAAGCCCCCTGCACCTGATCGACGATCTTTTTCATCATCCCGACCGTGTCGGCATCGAGTTCCTCGGATTTCAGCAGGTCTTCGAGTGTAAAAAGGTAGGAGTTGATGCCGGTCAGTGGATTTCTGATTTCATGGGCGATACCAGCTGCGACACGCCCCAGGGAAATCATTTTGCTTTTTACCCGCAGGAAATGTTCAAGCTCCTGGGAACGGGTGATGTCCATCAGGTTGATCAGGATGGCATCGGCACCCCGGTACTGAAACAAGCTGGCACGGCACTGCAGCCAGCGGATATCGGTATCTTTCTTTTCGCTTCCCGAGGGATAGATCCTGAAGTCGGTTTCCACCGATTTTTGTTTTCCCGCGATGAGTGCGCGATAGCATTTGGTCACTTTTTCAACATCATCCGGGAGGATGAAATGAATCAGTGTCTCCGGTGAAACACTGGCAAAGGACCGGTACAATTTTTTCTGTTCCGGATTCTGATAGATGATTTTTTTGTTCTGGACGATGCAGATGCCGATCAGCGAATTTTCGACCAGGGTCCGGAAGCGCTCTTCGCTGTCCCGCAGCGCGGCTTCCGAACGCCGGCGGGCCTGATCCAGTTCGCGGTGATCGAGAGCGTTCTTGACCGTCTTGGTCAACTCCTCGATCCGGATCGGTTTGCGAAGGTAGCCGTACGCTCCGCTTTTGAGCGCTTCCACAGCCGTTTCGATGGTGGCGTCGCCGGTGATCATGATGACGAGCACCCCCGCCGCTTCTTTGCGGATTGCGGCCAGAATCTGAAAACCGTCCATGTCCGGTAGCCGGATGTCGAGAAAAACCAAGTCGAAACTTTTCCGGCGGATGCGGTTCAGAGCCTCTGCACCGCTGCTGCAAGTGGCAACCCGGTGCCCCTGGAAGTCGAGCAGGCCTTGCAGTGTTTCACAGACGATCGGTTCGTCATCGACGATCAGTATGTCGGCGGCATTTGTCATTTTTGCCTCGGCCATAGCACGGGAGCGGTCGTTGGAGCCGGTGTGACGGCCTGAAAGTCGGGCGGCGTCGATCCCGGCCGCAGTTGTAAACGTAGAAATTTTCCAACACCCCCTTGGCTGAACTCCATCAAAATATGGTCGCCATGTAGCAGGGCAGGGCTAAAAATTCTTCTCTAATCGGCCGGTTCCCTGTTATCGGCTCGATCACTTTCCCCAGGATTGATATCAGTATCTTACCAAAAACAAGCCACATTGACTATTTTAATAAAAATTTCTATTTTAATCAAGATCTTATAAATATATTGAACCCATTTCGTCTAAACGCGGAGCACCTGAAGTCCATGGGGCCGAATGCACGAGGTCTTCAGTTGTGTAACCGCCGCCTTTATTCATCGCGGCATGACGGTTACAACCGTCCTCCTTTAAAATTGAAGCCCGAGTCAACGCAGGCCGAAAACATGGACGAGCACAGCAACTTCTTGCAATTATTATTGATTAGTTATATATTAAACCACATTTGGAGATTCAGGCCGAAACCCTTTTCAAGGTAATCCTGTTCTATTCGATGCCACGCTCGGCACGAAAAATCCGCCACCCCTCGCTTCGCGGCATTATTACCGTCGCCCATGAGAGAATATGGACACAGTCAATGAGAAAAACGCCGGCCGTCTAAGGCCGGAAGATCATCCGGGGTGGGCACTCAACGGGCAGGATGATTTGGTGGCCGAGACCGTCGCTATATATGCGACTGAACGGATAGATGATTTCGAAGGTAGGCTGCCGCAAACTCTCGAACGGATCGGAACTTTTTTTCGAGGCGACCGGTGTTATGCGTGCGAAGTCGATAAATCGTGCAAAATGATTATCAACCGCATTGAATGGTGCGGGCCGGCCGTGACCCTCAGTGATACGACCGCAAACGACCTGCCGGTCGCCTTATCGAATCAGCTTCTCTCCCGGTTGCAGCGCTGTGAAACCGTTCACCTCGCCGGCCCGTCGGAGCCGGGAGCGACCACCCTTCATAAATCACCGTCCGGAAGCGCCTTCATCCGTTCGAGCCTACTGGCGCCGATGTTCAGCGGCGGGGCGATGGTCGGATTTCTCGGTGTCGACATCGCGACCGGGGAAATGCCATTATCTCGGGCGAAAGTCGACGTATTGAGGACGCTGGCAGGAATTATAGCACTGGCCTGGGGCTGCGCCCGTTCTGAAAAAAAAAGGCGTTTGTTTCAAATCGCCGTCGAGCAGGCAGCCGAGCTCGTCTTGATCACCAACAGCGCCGGAACAATCGAATATGTCAACCCGGCCTTGGAAAGAATCACCGGCTATGCGAGCGGCGAGTTGATCGGACACAATCCGCGAATCTTGAAAAGCGGTCTTCAGAAACCGGTCTTTTACAAGGAGCTTTGGAACACCATCTCTAAGGGCCTCCCCTGGCAAGGCTGTTTCATAAACCGTCGCAAGTGCGGCACCCACTACTCGGCAGAAGCCGTCATCGTACCGGTTACGGACGACACCGGATCGATTTGCAACTACGTCGGCATCAAGCGCGACGTGACCCAGGAAAACCACCTGCAGCGGCAGCT
>JAQAZR010000302.1:0-2855 GCA_032127235.1 Deltaproteobacteria bacterium | reverse complement strand
CCTCATGGCGCTGATTCTGATCGTCGGAGGCGGCCGGAAAATTATCACCTACACCAAAATGCTGAACCGCAACAAGCCGGACAAATGACGTCGGGGCGACGTCGATCCTAAAAACCGACCTGATTGCCCGTGCAACACGCTGGAACGAACCCATTCACCCCGCATCAAAAGGATAGCTCATGGCCTCCAGGAAGGGGACGGTTGTTCTGATGGGCTCCGGAGAGCTCACCGCCACGATGGTCGAGGTGCACAAGGAGCAGTTGGCACGGTTCGGCACCGCGCCGCGGGCGGTCTTTCTCGACACCCCGGCCGGGTTTCAGCTCAATGTCGACCAGATCTCACGCAGGGCGGTGGCGTATTTTCGTCTTCACGTTCGGCAACCGCTCATCGTCGCCTCTTTTAAATCCAACGAGGAGCACACGTCTTACGAGGCCGAGAAGGCCTTTCACCGGCTGCGGGAAGCCGATTACATCCTTATCGGGCCCGGAAGCCCGACGTACGCCGTGCGCCAACTGCGGCCGACACCGGTACCGGATATTCTAGTCCGAGGAGTACAAGACGGCGGCTGCCTGGTGGCGGCCAGCGCGGCCGCCCTTACGGTGGGCCGCATGACCCTGCCGGTCTATGAAATCTACAAGGTTGGCCATGATCTGCACTGGGTCGAAGGGATGAACATTCTCGGACCGCTTGGTTTCGACCTGGTGGTGGTGCCGCATTGGAACAACGCCGAAGGCGGTACGCACGACACCCGCTTCTGTTTCATGGGCAAACCCCGCTTCGACAAGTTGGCAGCGCTGTTGCCGGATGACGTGTCGATCTTCGGCCTCGACGAACACACCGCCTGCATCATCGACCTCGAAACTGAGGAAGCCCGCATCGCCGGCATCGGCCGCGCGGTGTTGCGCAGCGCCGGGGGTGAAAAGATCTTCGAGAAAGGGGATCGTTTTTCGATCGACATCCTGAGGGGACGAGCGGGTGCACCAATGCGGTCAACGCGGCCCACCCCATCTCCGGCAAGGCCGCCGGAAGCCGGCCAAGCGACGCCCCCTTCCTTCTGGGATGCCATCCATTCGCTGCGAGCGTCTTTTCTCGACGGACTCCAGCGGCGGGATCCGAAGGCCATCGTCAATGCTCTGTTGGAACTGGACCGCACGCTCTGGCAGGCCCAATTGGATCTGGAGAACGAAGAGTTCATCTCACAGGGGCGGGAAGTTCTGCGGGATCTGATCGTTCTGCTCGGACCGGCCCTGGAATCGGAACCGCGTGAGAGTGCCGCCTGCATCGCGCCGCTGGTCGAGGAACTCCTGACATTACGGACGACCTTCCGCCACAACGAGCAATGGGAGGCTGCCGATGCGGTCCGCGACTGTCTTCTGCGCGCCGGCGTCATCGTCGAAGATGCCCATGAGGGGGTTCGCTGGCGCCTGGCCGTCGCTTCCGAAACCTGATTTTAAAAGGGTTACACCATGCTCGTTCAACCTTCTTTTTCGGTGCTGGTGGCGGGTGAAGATGAGGCCGCCTGCGCGCCGCTGCTGACGTATCTGAACGCCATGCCGCATGTGCACCTGACGGTGCTGCCGAAGCTGCCACAGGACCTGAGAGACGTCGATGCGGTGGTGACCACCGCAGGTACGGGAGAAACGGAACCACCGGAATCGTTGACAGATTTCGTTAAGGCCGGCGGCGGGTGGCTGCTATTGAATCCGGCCGACGGCAAGCCCCTGACGGATTTACTGGGGGTGCGCTGCGGCCGGCCCGGACCTGCAGCCGAGCTGCGGGTTCTTTTCCGCAACCCGAAACACCCGTTGGCGGTGCGCCTGCCGGATGCCGTCTATCTTAAAAGCGTGCACCGTCCCATGGACATTACCGCCGCGGACACCGAGATCCTCCTCTACGCCGACTGGCAGTATCGCCACAACCCGGTTCTGGTGTGCCGGCCGCTGGGGAAGGGCAAAGTGGCCACCACCACCCTTAAGGCGTATGACAATCCCTTCTTGCAGCAGGTCCTCTACCGTCTGATCCGCTATTTGACCGGACGTACCGAATCTAACCGGCCTCTGGGGGTCGGCATCCTCGGTTACGCCCCGTCTGTCGGTCGGTATCACAGTCTGGGGGCGCAAAACACGACCGGACTGGCGTTGCGTGCGGTCTGCGACCTTAATCCGGGACGCTTGGAGCAGGCCGGGCAGGACTTTGCCGACCTGAAAACCCATACGACGGCCGAGACCCTGGCCGACGACCCGGCGGTCGACCTGGTGATCGTGGCCACACCGCCCAACACCCATGCCGATCTGGCGCTGCAGATGATGACCGCCGGCAAACACGTGGTCTGTGAAAAACCGCTGGCCTTGAGCCGAGACGAAGCGCACGCCATGGTCCGCGCGGCCGAGACCGGTGGTCTCCACCTGAGCTGTCATCAAAACCGCCGTTGGGACGTCGACTACCTGGCCATCAGACAAGCCCTTTCCGAGGGGCGCATTGGCGACCTCTTTTACCTCGAGACCTTCGTGGGCGGGTTTTCCCACCCCTGCGGCTACTGGCACTCGCACGCGCCGATTTCGGGTGGTACGGCTTATGACTGGGGGGCTCACTACCTCGACTGGGTCGTGAGCCTGATGCCGGAGAAAGCGGCGGCGGTCAGCAGCACAAGCCACAAACGGGTCTGGCATGATGTCACCAACGCCGACCAGGAACGGATTCATATTCGATTCGACGGGGGCAAGGAGGCCGAATTCGTGCATTCGGACATTGCGGCCGTGCGCAAGCCCAAGTGGTACCTGTTGGGAACCGAAGGGGCCATCCTGGGTCAATGGCAGGATGTCGCCACGTACAGCGTTGATCCGGTGCTCTATTTT
>JAQAZR010000301.1:0-2961 GCA_032127235.1 Deltaproteobacteria bacterium | reverse complement strand
CGAGCGCCAGGCACCGATCATCGCCTTTACCTACAACGAACCCACCGTCTTCACCGAATATCTGCTCGACATTGCGGCCATGGCCAAACCCAAAGGCATCCGCAGCGTCCTGATCAGTTGCGGTTTCATGAATCGGGAGCCTCTCAACGACATGTGCCAGGCTCTGGATGCCATCAAAGTCGACCTCAAGGGATTCGACCGTGCCTTTTACCGCGACGTCTGCAAGGCCGAGTTGGACCCGGTGCTGAAAAGCATCCGGACCATCGCCCAGCGGAGAGTGCATCTTGAAATCGTCAATCTCGTGGTGCCGACCCTGAACGACTCCGAGACCATGCTGAAAGATCTGATGCAGTGGGTGCTCGATGAGGTGGGACCCGATGTGCCCATCCATTTCACCCGCTTTCATCCGGATTACAAGATGCTGAATCTTCCGCCCACCCCGGTCGGAACCCTGGAAAAAGCCTATGATCTGGCCCGTGCGGCCGGAATTCGGTATCCCTACGTGGGCAATGTGCCGGACCACCCCGGCAACAACACCTATTGTCCCGCTTGCGGAAAGATCGTGATTCGACGAACCGGATTTTTCGTAACTGAAATGCAGATCGAAAAGGGCCTCTGCCGTTATTGTCAAACGCCCATTGCCGGGGTCTGGGACTGACCCCTCGGTTCTAAAGGACAATGCCCATGGATCATAGCCTGCTGCCCTCGAGGGACCGTCACTACCGGCTGCAAACGGCAACCGGCGACTTGCCGCCGCGGGCCGCCGGCGTCTGCATCGCCGTGGTGATCGTTGCCGCTCTTTTGGCAACTCTTCTCGGACCCGCCCGGACCGCGTTCCCGGCAGAAAACGACATCCGGCCGCCGGCGGTTGCGGGGCGTTTCTATCCCGGCGATCCAGGGAAACTGAGAGCCGCCGTCCAGGGGTTTTTAGCGGATGCCATGCCGTCGGCAACCGAGCGCCCCATCGCCATCGTATCGCCCCATGCCGGGTACATCTATTCCGGTCAGATCATGGCCGATGCCTTTGCCCAAGCCCGCGGGCACGCATACCAACTGGTCGTCCTGCTGGGTGTCAATCATACGACCCCTGGCTTTGACGGCGTTGCGGTCTTTTCCGGAGGCGGCTTCCGGACGCCGCTCGGTATTGCCGAAATCGATCAAGGGGCCGCCCGACGGCTCGTGAACCGTTTTCCCGGGGCAGTATTGGACCAAGCGGTGCATCGCGACGAACATTCGATCGAGGTCCTGGTACCCTTCGTCCAGGTGGTCTTCCCGGGTACACCGATTTTGCCGATCATCGTCAGCCTCAAAGACGATGATGCCTGTGCCCGTTTTGGAGAGGCCCTCGCCCAAAGCCTGGCCGACCGCAAGGTTCTCATCGTGGCCAGTTCGGATTTATCTCATTATCCGCCATATGCCGACGCGCAGCGGCTGGACCGCAACACCCTCCAAGCCATGGCGAGTCTCGATATCAACCGGTTCATGCAGGTCGTCCGGAACCAGAAATCTTCCGGCCTCACCGGTTTGTCGACCTGCGCCTGCGGCGAGCAAACGATCCTGACGGCCATGGCCGCCTCGAAATATCTGGGGGCCTCGACAGGCGCCATCGTCAGTTATGCCAACTCCGGCGACGCCCTCGTGGGAGACCGCGACCGGGTGGTGGGATATGGGGCCGTGGTGTTTCAGGGGAGTGCGTCGAGAAGCGGGGGCCGGCCGTTTCCTGGACCGCCCAAAGACATCGACCCCGCACCCCTTTCGCCCTCTTTGCAGCGGAACCTGCTCAATTTCGCCCGCAAAAGCCTGACCCAATTTATCGAGACCGATACCTTGCCCCTGCCGCGGCCCGCCGATCCGCTGCTGTACGCCCGACAGGGTGCTTTCGTCACCTTGAAGCGTCACGGCGAGTTGCGGGGGTGCATCGGTCACATGGGGGACGACCTGCCTCTTTGCCACGTTGTCGGCAGCATGGCCCTTCAAGCGGCTTTCAACGACCGCCGTTTTTCCCACCTGAAGGACTCGGAACTCGAAGAGATCGACATTGAGATATCGGTGCTGACGCCCTTAAAGCCGGTGGACGGTCCGGCCGACATCGTCGTCGGCCGCGACGGCGTGGTGTTGCGAAAATCCGATCGCTCGGCGGTGTTTCTGCCTCAGGTGGCGCCGGAGCAGGGGTGGAATCGAGATGAAATGCTGGGTCATCTGTGCCGAAAAGCAGGGCTTTCCGAAACGGCGTGGAAGGACGGCGCCTCCTTTTACACTTTTCAAGCCCAGGTTTTCAGTGAAAGCTCGCTTCAGCCGTGACCCTTCCCCTATTTTCCGTCGGGTTCATTTCGATCATGGGGCAGGTCATCCTGCTCCGCGAGTTGAACGTGGCGCTGTACGGGGTGGAGTTGATTTACATCCTGGCCATGGCCGTCTGGCTTCTGTGGTCCGCCGTTGGCGCAATGATCGGCCCCAGATTCCGGGTTCCTGAGAAATCGACGGTCGGCTGGGCCTTTGCCGCTTTTGCCATCGTTTTCATCCTGGATGTCTTGTTCATCCGATATTTTCGAAACCTTGCCGGGGCGTTCGCGGGCACCTTTCTCCCTTTCCCTGTTCAGCTCGCTGCTCTTGGAATCGCCCTCTTGCCGGCAGGTCTTTTGATGGGTCTTTTGTTCCAGTGGTCCGGAAAGATCCTGGTGGCGCAGGGCGGTCTGCTGGCCCGGGCTTACGCCGTCGAAAGCATCGGGGGTGTGGTCGGCGGCGGCGGAGCCACCTTCTTTTTCTTCGCCGGAATCCAGAATCTGGCGGCCGCGTGGATCTGCGCCGGTGTGGCCTTAATGACCTGGACCCGTCTCTGCTTCAGCGGTGGACGGCACCTGGCGGCGGGCGCAATGGCAATATCCCTCTTAACCGCCGGTTTTCTTTTTAGTCCTTCGATGGACCTCGCGACGACCCGCTGGAACCATCCGGATGTCGTCG
>JAQAZR010000300.1:0-5272 GCA_032127235.1 Deltaproteobacteria bacterium | reverse complement strand
CACTGGCGATGTTGTCATTTCGCATGGAATTCTCGAAGGGGAAAATCTTCGAGCGCGTCTGGGAAATTCGACCGGGCAAAACGGAAAACTAAAATTGGGCCTCGTTGGAGACAGCGCACCGTTTCATCTGGATACAGACGTCCGGGCCGACCTGTCTCAGCTGCCGCCGATTCTCGACCGCCTCATCGACGACAAAGACTTTCGCAGCGAGCTGGCAAAGATAGAAGACCTGAAAGGCAACGCCAACGGGAAACTGGTGCTGGGTGAAGACGTCAACAATGTGGATGTGACAGTAGCGGCCTCCGATGTCCACCTCACCGCGCGCTACCGCGGGATCCCGCATCCGGTGGCGATCACCGGCGGGAATTTTTCTTACGCCGGGGCCGGCATCGGGGTCAGTCAATTAAGCGGCTCGCTGGGAAGGTCGACTTTTACCGACCTTTCCGGCGGTCTGGAGTGGGGTAAAAAAAGTGAACTGGAGATCTCATCCGCTCGTTGCTCCATCTATCTGGCAGAGATCGTTCCCTGGCTGGCATCGTTTGACGCGCTGCGTGAAACCTTAAAGTACTATGGCGGTGAGAAAGGGGTCATCACGATTTCTGCGATAAACGTCAAGAGCCCTCTGCAAACGCCCCGGGATTGGCATTTTGATGTGGCGGGCGAAATAAAAGACCTGGTGCTGGAGAACTTGCCCGAGCGTCCGGGTACGGTCAAAGTTGCCTTCGCAAAATTCAAGGCCAATCCGAGAGAGCTCGCCTACACCGACGGCCAATTCAGCCTTCTGGATGCGGCCGTTAAGATGTCCGGCACGCATGGGGGTTACTTAAAAGGACTCGACCAAGATGTCAGCCTGATCCTGGAAGGCCGCCTGGGACCCCAATTCATCGAGTGGTTAGCACGTGTTCTTGGGGCGCCGTCATGGCTGAAACTCCGGCCGCTGACCCTGGCACCATCTACACTGCGTTTTGTCATGGGTGAAAAAAACACTTTCTCCGCATCCATTGCCACCCAGGAAGGTCTAAAGATTTCAACCGACATCCTGCTGGGCGGCGATGAGGTGGTCATTCAAAAACTGTTGATTCAGGATCCTGTCTCGCGGGCAGACATTGGACTCCATGTTAAGAACCGAGCGGTTGACCTTGCCTTTGACGGAAACATTGATCGACAAACCCTCAACCGGCTCTTCAGAGAAGAGACCTTTTTTGCCGGATCGATCGACGGAAAAATGAGGGCCCAATGGGACCTCCAAAACCTTTCCAAAAGCAACATGCAGGGTAACCTGAGAGGACAGAACATCTTCGTGGCGTATGACCCGGCCACGCCGCTGCAGATAAACTCTTTTGCCATACGCGGCGATGCGTCAAAGATACGGATAGATACGGCGGATTTGAACTGGAGCGAGATGTCGCTGAAACTGTCCGGAAGCATTCAGCCGGAGTCAGAAAACCGGCTGAGGCTCGACATGGACATCGCTGCCGCTGCCGTCGACCTGGATCATCTGATTCAGATGCTGAAAGACAGACCTTCGAAAAAGCAACCTCTAACGGGCCCCAAATCCCAGCCCTTTGCGGTAACAGGAAATATCCGCTTCGAGACTGACCGGTTTACCCTCGGCGATTTCACCTTGAGTCCTCTGCACGCCGATGCCAGTCTGAATAACAACCAAGCCGATATCACGATAAAGGAGGCCGTGTTATGCGGTGTTTCCATGCCGGGAACAGTGACCTTAGCGCCGGAGACCATTCGGTTTGATATTAAACCAATGGCCAAAGATCAGGAGCTCAATCCCTCCCTGAACTGTTTTGCCGGGGCCGAATTCATAGGCAAGGGCACGTTGTTAACGGACAAAACCTTCAAAGCCGATGGGACATACAGCCTGCAGGGAAGTTTTCAAGGCAATGAAAAAGCGGAAGACCTGCTCAAAACGGCCACCGGGCAGTTGGAATATTCGGCTGCAGACGGCCATATTTATCACGATGTCATTCTGCTAAACGTGTTGAAATTTCTGAATTCAACCGGGCTCTTAACCGGTCAAACAGATTTGGCGAAGATGGATACGACGGGTTTTGGTTACCGCACTATCAACATTGAGGCCAGTCTGCAAAACGGCAAAATATTGTATAGTAAGATTATCTTGGATGGCGCTGCGTTAGCGCTAACCGCTGCAGGTGAACTTGATCTGCTCACCGGGAGGTTGGATCTGAACCTGCTGGTGGCCCTGCAGACCACCCTGGATCGCATTTTCGACAAAATCCCTCTGGTTGGCGGCGTTCTTCAGACTTTTAACACCATTCCACTCAGTTTAAAGGGAACGCTGGATGATGTTCACGTCTACCCGCTGTCGCCGTCGTCCGTTGCCTACGAACTGAAGAGGCTTATGGAGAACACCGCCAAGGGCCCGATTAAACTGATTCAAATCGGCCAAGAGCCTGCCGCTAAAAGCAACGCAACCCCTTGAGAAAACCGGGTCGCCGGTCGGCGCATCATTGGGATGCCCCGGGAAAACCAACCCACTGATTCAATCAGGCGACCGTTTCGGAAAGCGGTTCTTTTTTAAGCACGGACTGCTTGAGAAATTCGAAAACGTCCGAACCCTCTGCGGCAGCTTGCGCCGCGCCTTTGACGACCCCCTGGAAATAATCGATATCATCCTTATTGAGACTCGACAGTTGCCGGTCGATCACCTTTATCTCGTTGTGGGCCATGCTGTAAATCACGGCCGGCCCAAACCGAATGTCCCCGCCCGCTTTTTCCGTGAGCGCCCCGATAATGTCGTGGTGGCGCACTTGAAAGACCTTCGGCGGCGGCTGGTAGCCGAGCATCTCTGCGAACATGGCCAGCACCTCGACCACGCCGTCGGCATAGCGGCTCTCCAGGGAGGCTTTGCCTTCAATGGCAATATCGCCGATGTCGTCTGCCGTGTGCGAGAGGTCGAGCTGCTTGACGCAAGCTTCCCGCACGTGCATGACCGATGCCTCTTTGCGGCTCACCACCACGTCTTTGTCGTTGAGGATCTTGATGATGTTACGGATGCTGATCATCTCCTTGATAACGGGACTCTTGCGGATGATCACATCCTCGATGGTGGTATCATAAATCGTCAGGTCATTATCCAGGACCAGGATGAGGCCTTTTGTCGCGCCGTCGTTCTCGAGATACAAATCGAGGTCGCGTTCACGCCGGTGGGTAAAGCCCGCCATATCGAGCAGGCGGCGCATGGCTTCCTTGTCGACCTTGCGGCCGCTGTCCGGTGAACCGATAGAGGTGATTACCCGGTTGACCAACCGATCGATTTCGATTTTTTTAAGCAGGTTCTCTTTGTACGACATGGCAACTCCCTTCCGGTCTCAAGTTCATTATTTTAAATTAATGCACACGATCTCGTCTGTAAATACCTGGATCAGCTTGGCATTTGTCAACCGACAAAAATTTGCTTGCTATTCCCGCTATTTGAAGTAAAAAGCATGGGCTTACCGTTTCGAGGAAACATCGGTCCCCAAAGCGTCGGACCGAAGGAAGAGAAATATAGGCTTTAAGGTAAAGATTTTGACAAAGCCAGAGGTGTAATACGCCGACGACCGATAACACAGTCCAAAACCTTTATCGTAAAGCCTGTAGGAAGAAAGGAATGATCATGGGCGAACACGCTACACTTACTTACGGCGGCAAGACCGTCGAACTGCCTCTCGTCGTCGGTTCCGAGGGTGAGAGGGCCATCGACATATCGAGCCTGCGCAAGGATACCGGTCTGATCACGCTCGACTATGGGTACGCCAACACCGGCAGCTGCTACAGCGCCATTACCTATATGGACGGTGAAAACGGGATTCTGCGCTACCGCGGCATACCGGTCGAGCAGCTGGCGGAGCACTCGACCTTCATCGAAACCGCGTACCTGCTGATCAACGGCACGCTGCCCACCCGCACGCAATTGAACCGCTTTTCGGTCCTGCTCAACGACAATTCGCTGGTCCACGAAGACATGCGGTCTTTTTTTGAAAAATACCCGCGGGCATCGCACCCGATGGGCATTCTGTCGTCGATGGTCAACGCGCTGAGGAGCTTCTATCCCGAACTGCAGAACCTGGAAGAAGAGATCAATATCACCATGACCCGGCTGCTGTCGAAGGTCCGCACCATGGCCGCCATGTCGTACAAGATCTCCCGCGGACACAAGATGGTCTACCCGCGGTCGGACCTGACCTACTGTGCCAATTTTCTCAATATGATGTTCGACACGCCGGTCAAGCCTTACCGGCTCGATGGCGACCTGGTCGAGGCCCTCAATGTGTTCTGGATTCTGCATGCCGACCACGAACAGAACTGCTCCACCTCGGCCGTGCGAGTGGTGGGCAGCGGTCGGGTGAACCTCTACGCGGCCATATCGGCGGGCATCGCCGCCCTTTGGGGCCCGCTTCACGGCGGCGCCAACCAGGCGGTCATCGAGATGCTGACCGATATCCAGAGGAGCGGCGGCAGCATCATGCCCTATATCAAGCGCGCCAAGGATAAAAAAGACCCCTTCAGACTCATGGGGTTCGGCCACAGGGTCTACAAGGCCTACGATCCGCGAGCCAAAATCATGAAGGAGATGTGTCACCGGGTTCTCCAAACTCTCAAGCTGCATGATCCGCTGCTCGATATCGCCATGAAGCTGGAAGAGGTGGCCCTGCAAGACGAGTTCTTCGTTAAAAACAACCTCTACCCGAACGTCGACTTTTACAGCGGCATCGTCCTGCGGGCCATGGGCATACCGACCAACATGTTCCCGGTCATGTTTGCTATTGGTCGCCTTCCAGGCTGGATTTCCCAGTGGAAGGAGAGCATGGACGATCCCAACTGGAAGCTTTGCCGCCCCCGTCAGATTTACAACGGGCCGCAGAAGACGGACTACCTCCCCCTCGACGAGCGATAGACGGTTCCGTAAAAAGGCCAATTTCAGCGTTGCGCTTCATTTCGTTGTCACTGCGGCGTACGAAAAGTACGCCTCGCGACCCCGAAATTCGCGCGCCTTGACTTTGGCCTTTTTACGAAACCGTCTTCGAGCTAAACGGTCATGGCCCTTCAGGCCGCCACGGTGCATGAAAATGACGCGCCGGAGCCCGGATAACCGGTTGAGAAAAGCGGCTGACTGTCTGAGTCGCTTACGGGGTCTTAGACCGGACCCAATGCCGATACCTGTGGAAAATACAACCTCGGGGTAAATCCATGCCCTTTATTCGAAGACGGGCCTGGTCCGGGCTTAGAGACCGTTGGCGGCGAGTTTCAGCTG
>JAQAZR010000299.1:0-10990 GCA_032127235.1 Deltaproteobacteria bacterium | reverse complement strand
CCGCCTTGCGCTGGCTGCCCAACTCGCGGTAAATCTCCTCGATCGGTTCGGCACGGCCCAGAAGGCCTGAGTCGATGTCCAGATCGGCAATGGCCTGCTCGTGCGCCGCCATGTTCTTCACCGCGCGGTCCCTGCCGGTTTCGGCAATTCCGATCTTCACGAGCAGTTCCTGCCGTTCCTCCGCGAATTCTTCGGGCAATAGAACGGCATTGCCGTAAGTTGCAAGATCGCCGGCCAGCTCCCGGCGTTCGGCAATGAGCGGCAGGGCTTCCCAGATGCGCTGCAATCGATTCAGGTCTCTCAGCAGAACGATCAGCTCCTCTTCGACGGTTTTCTTTTTATTCAAGGCCGCCTGCAGGGCCGCATCGTGCCGGACCCACTCCTGACCCGGCAGCTGGGCCTCCCGCAGTTCCCTGCGGTTACGGCTCAACCGACCCAAGGCAGCGTTGATTTTCGGCTTCTGCCCGGAAGGTCGAAACAGCGCATCGGCATGCAACTGCAGGTCGTTCTGAATCTCCGTCAAATTGACGATCCCCGATCCCGCGGCAAAAACCAGTTGCCCGGAATCGCCGCCCCCCTGAACGATGTCGCGGCCGCCACGAACCAGATCATCGTAGCCCACACCGAACATGGTAGCGAAAAGGTCGGAATTGACCCCACTCAAGAGTCTTTGCAGTTCGGCTTCCTCCACGACGGACGTATCGTCGGCAGCGCGCAGGGTGTGGCCGCGCCCCTTGCGCCGGATAACCTCAAAGGCATCGCCCTTGTGGTTTCGTATGGTCGCGCCGATACGCATCTTGGCGTAAGGATGAATGAAGTTGTCCACCGATCGCTCGGGAATACCATAGAGCATGTACCGCAGGGCGCGCAGCGCCGAACTTTTACCGGCCTCGTTGAGGCCGTAGACGAGATGGCAACCCTCCCGGCCCTTGCTCAGGTCGAGGTCGACATCGGTAAACGGCCCGTATGCGATCAACCGCAGTGCATCGATTCTCATTCGGACGTTCCCTTTTTAAGCAGGCGCCGGATGAGCATCGGCCGCGCCTGGTCCAGCATTTCCCTCAGCCAGTCGGGATCATCGAACCTTACTGCGTCTGCACCTTCTTTGAGTTCACGGGGGAGTTTTTTTTCCAGGTCTGACAGCTCTGTTGCCAGTCGAATGCGGGATTCGGGTTCGGCGGCCAACTCGTCAAACAGTTTCAACAGCTCGTCGATGGCCCCTTCGGCTTGCTTGAGACGTTTTACAGAAGCCGGTGTCGTGAGCCTGAACTTGACTTTTTCCACCCAGACCCTGCCGCTGCCGATCTCCAGTGCCGACGAGCGGATCTCGTTCGACCAGTGTTCCAGGTCGGCCAGGACCTCATCGCAGGCATGGGTTTCGCCCTCGATGTGAACCCGAACCGCTAGGGGCAGGCCCTCGTTTTCATCCAGCAATTCCACGAGGCGCCGGCCGAAAAAATCCACTATATCGTATCCGCCCTCCGAACCGGCCGCCGCCACATCGGTGGTCACCCAACGAACCACATCGGTCGGTCTAAATTCGACTTCGGCCCGGGAGTCGTCGTCCACACTCACCAACATGCATCCCTTGGGACCCGTCTCACGGGCGTGCCGGCCCTGTAGATTACCCGAAAACACGATCGGCGGCTCCTCCAGTACCCTCTCGCTCTGGTGAACGTGACCAAGCGCCCAGTAGTCGTAGCCCTTGCCTCTCAATCCCTCGGGTGAGCAGGGGGCATAGGGTTCGTGGCCTTCGCGGCCGGTGAGGCACGAGTGCAGGAGCCCGATATTGAAAAAACCGCTGTCCGCCTTCGGATAACCGGCCGACAAGTTCTTTTTGACGACCGGTGACGCAAAACTCTGCCCGTGCACCGCCACGTTGATCTCCTGCATCCGAAATGTGGCGGGGCTTTCTGTGGGAAAGGTTTTAACATTGTCCGGCAGTCGAAGAGTTTTGCTGATCTTATTGGTCGCATCGTGATTCCCGGCGACAATGAAAACCTGAATACCCGCGTCACGCAGCCTGGCCATCTGGGCCACAAAGAAAAGACCGGTGTTGTAGTCCTTCCAGTCCCCGTCGAAGAGATCGCCGGCGATGAGAACGAAGGCGACCTTTTCCGATAGGGCCAACTGTACAAGGTTTTCAAACGCGCGTCGGGTTGCCTGACGAAACTCATCGACCGGAGCGCCCTCGTATCTGTCGAGCTTGTGCTGGGGGCTGTCCAGATGAATGTCGGCGGTATGAATAAATTTGAACATCTATTCGAACCGTTTTTTAAATTCCAAAAAATCTCTTTTTAAATTTTCAAGATCATTTCTGAGGGCCTCGATCTCTCGTTCAATTTTTTCATCGAGTTCGGATTCCGGACCGGCCACACTCCCAGCAACAAGAGCTGGCTCTTTCTCCTGCATTTCAGGTTCAGCAGCCAGGAGATGAATAAAACGGGACTCCTTCTGCCCGGGCTGCCGCGGGAGCTGCCGGACGATGTGCCACTCTTCGAGCCGATTCAGGGTTTCATGCACCTCTTCCAGGCTCTCGAAAGTGCAGAGCCGCGCCGTGCGCCCCCGTATCTCGCCAATTGTCTGGGGACCTCTCAATAAAAGGATGCAAAGAACAGCGGATTCCCGGGTAATGAAGTTGTGCTTCCGGGTAAAACGCTCTTCATATTTCGGGACCCGGCCGACCTCGCTTTTAAAAATCAAGCCTTTCTGAACCAACCCGTCAATCACTCCCTGTACGGTTTGCTCGTCGTAAGTAACAACCGGTTCGCGATTCGATTTTTGGTTGCAGGCGTTGGTCAGGGCATTCAATGAAAGCGGGTAATATTCCGGCGTCGCCAATTGCTTTTCGATCAGGCTGCCCAACACTCTTGCTTCAATTGTATTAAGATCGGTTTCCATGATTCTATTTTAACATGAAAATTTATTGGCGGGAACTGTCTAACCGTCGTCTGATCCGGCAAAAAGGGGGCCTAAAAAACAATTTTCCACTCCTCCGGCCCGAAAGATGGAATCCGGGTCCACCAACCGATGAAATTGCGCTCGAACAGGCGATCGGACAGTCCGCCCGCTCTAATCTTTTAACCATTTGATATTATGTAAAATATTTTAAGCGGACCGGAGGCGAAATCACTATAACGATTCGAAATCAGGACAAAAAATGAATAAAAATTGATCAGAGATTAAAAAAAGATTGACCACACTATATATTGTGTACTATAAAATACCCTATCACAAAATAGACAGTGACGCGGGAAAGTGTCATTTTACCCCAAAAAGCAAGGTAGGGTTCACAACCAACAACCATTCAAGGGAGGACTAGATGGCAACAGCAAAAAAAACAACAGCTACCAAGAAAACTGCCTCGTCCAAGAAACCGGCGGCGAAAAAGAAGACTGCTGCTAAAAAAACCACCACTAAAAAGGCCGTTGCTGCTAAAAAGCCTGCCGCTCCCAAAAAGACCGCTGCCGTGAAGAAGACCGCTGCGAAAAAAACAGCGGTAAAAAAGACAGCCGCTACCAAAAAAACGACCGCCAAAAAGGCAGCAGCACCCAAGAAAGCCGCTACAAAGAAAAAAAGTTAGCGGCACCATCCCCTCGCCCTTTTAAAGCGGGGCGGCAAGGATCATTTTTGTGTGTATAAAATGGTCATGCTCCCCGTTTTTTCTTTTTTAGCGTACCGCAAATTCCAACAAATAATTAAGCAGGAAAGCGGCCTTTAATCTCAGGAAAAATAGACCAACGCGTTGCGATAGCCCTCATCAAGATCGGTCATCATCTTCTCAACGTCGCTCATCACTTTTTCCCAGCCGGCCCCTTTTTCCTTTTCGAGGTCCTTTACGAAAAGGTGAAGCGTCTGAATTTTCTGTTTCAGCCCGTCAACCATATCCAGGTACTTCGCCTGCATCTCGGGTTTGACCCCCGCCGCCTGTTGGTGGAGATCATCAATTTTGGCTTTCCAGCCGTTCAACTGGGATTTCAATTCCGCCAAAGATTTTTTACCTGCCATGATCGAACCTCCTGCCAGAATGTTAACGAGACCGTTCATCAATCGCGCGCTTGTGGATCGACAACCGGTTCATGCGAATGCGTAAGTATCACTTAAATAATATTGTTGATTTTTCCCGTTTGATCAAGAAAAAACGCCGCAGTTTCATCTTTTTTAGAGATGCTTCCGACATCAATCCGCGTATAATCTGATTTGCGTCATCAATTCTCATTCATTCGACTTGGCGGCAACGCATATTGATGCTATGCATACCATTTGAAACGCATTCTATTATCGAACTAATGGAAACATTACCATGGGCTTACTCGAATTTGCGATAATCCTCTCCGTGACAATCGCGCTGTATAATCTACAGCAAATCAAGATGATTCTGAAGAACAAGGGGTTCACGGTCGATGCGTTCAAGGGGTGGTTCGAGGACTATCGGCGATTCAAAGGCTTGATCCGTAATGAAGCCGACCCGAAGGTCAAGATCAAATATCAGAAAATCCTCAACGGGCTGCATTTTTCCCTGGCGGGAGGGACCGCATTTGCGGTGATCGTTCTCATCAATCGACTGTAAACGCATGACCGGCGATGCGGGACGCCGACCTTTCATTTGCGTGTGTATTTAAAACAGGAGGGGCTGATGAACAACATAACTGTGGGAATCGGCATCGCCTCAGTGTTTCTCGGCGTTTATTCTTTTTACCTGCGCGCTACCTACAATGACAAATTCTCGAAATTAAAACGCCTGCAAGACCGGTTTGGCACGACAAAGGGCAGTATCATCCATTTTATTTCCTATTGCATCTTTCCAATCATGTTCGGCATCGGTATGATTTTTGCCGGCATGAGAGGCCTTTCTCTGTTTTAGCGACACAGGCACAGACTTCGGTGCCGAGCTCGGTCGCGCAGGGTAAACGGCAGCTGCGCCGCATGGACAGCGGGGTCCCGAACGACACCCGTGCCCCGCTGCCTCGTTTATTGTCAGGAGCCTTCACCCCTCGAGATCGACGGTTTCCACCAACACTCTCGCCGTCCCGTTTTTATAAAACCCAAGTTTTTTGGCCGCTCCCGCACTCAGATCGATGATCCGTCCGTCGACGAATGGCCCGCGATCGTTGACCCGCAGGATAATCTGTCGATGGTTGTCCAGATTGGTTACGCGCACGAAGGTCGGTAGCGGCAGATACTTGTGCGCCGCATTCAGACCGTCGGGATCAAAGGCTTCCCCATTGGCCGTCATGTGTCCGCCCTTTTGCCGGTAGGTTTCGTACCCGTACCAGGAGGCCGTCCCTTCCTGTCTATAGGTTCGGGCCTCCTCAATGCTCATCGGGACGTAGCGCTGACCCATGACCACGTAAGGCGATGTCTTGACGCGGCCCTGCTCGATGGCTTCTTTGGGTGACAAACCGTCGATCGATTCGAGACCGGTTTGTGTCAGCGGCCAGGTCAAGGGTGCCTTGACCACGATGAAGGTGTATTTTCCGATCGTATACACGGTTTTGCCCGCAAATTTTGTCACGTGGTATCCCAATTTGAGGGTGCCCTTCGTGACGGTGTAAGTGGCCTTGAGGATGGTGCAGGAGAGCAGGAAAAAACAGATCCCGGCCAAAACCAATCGGAGAAAATCGTGTGGAATGCTCCGGGGGTTCATCATCATTTGCCGCAAAACCGACATCCAGAAATAGTTACAAGGGGGTACGAATCCAATGTGCGCGGGCGCCGACTCAGAAATAGCTCGATCCGTCCCAGCAGTGGGTGCACAGTTTTTCACGGGGCAGGCCGATCGCGGTCACCAGATCGTCCAGACGCTGGTATTTGAGGGTGGTCAGACGTAAACTCTGCCGGATGCACTCCACCATCGCCAAGTTCTCTTCGGAATCGGGGTCGGCATACGCTTCGAGACGGCAGTCCGTTTTCCCCTCGAGCTCGTGGATAATTTTTCGGCCGGCGAGGTCAAGGGTGGACCGGGAGGTCGAAAAGTTGAGAAACTCGCAGGGATAGATCAGCGTCGGACACGCCGGTCGCATATGGACCTCCCGGGCGCCGCACTTGAAGAGTGCCTGAGTGTTGTCCTTGAGCTGGGTTCCCCGTACGATCGAGTCTTCGCAGAAGAGAATCCTCTGACCGTCGATCAGCCGCTGAACGGGGATCAGCTTCATTTTCGCCACCAGGTCTCGCAGATCCTGATTCTGGGGCATGAAGCTCCGCGGCCAGGTGGGCGTGTATTTGACGAACGGCCTCACGTAGGGAACCTTTTTTTCGTTGGCATATCCGATGGCATGCCCGATACCCGAATCTGGAATGCCAGCCACGATGTCGATGGCCGTCCGGTCGCGCCGTGCCAGGGCCGCCCCGCAGCGGTTGCGGACGTACTCGACATTGATTCCCTCGTACTCGGAGGCCGGATAACCGTAGTAGACCCACAGAAACGCACAAATCTGCATCCGCTCGCCGGGCGGAAGGACCTGCTCACAGCCTTCGGGTGTCAGCAACACCGTTTCACCGGGCCCCAGAAACCGGGTCACCTCATATCCCAGGTTCGGAAAAGCACAGGATTCCGAGGCGACCGCAAAGGCACCGGCTTTCTCCCCGATGACGAGCGGGGTGCGGCCCAGTCGGTCTCGGGCTGCATAAATCCCATTTTCGGTGAGCAGCAGCATCGTGCAGGAACCCTTGATCACTTCCTGGGCATAGTGGATACCGGCCGCGAACGACTCCTTTTCGCAGATCAGCATGGACACCATTTCCGTGGGATTGGTGACCCCGCCGGAGGTTTCGGTAAAGTAGCGGCGGCGGCTGAAGGCGTGGATTTCAAGCTCGTCCATGTTGTTGATCCGCCCGACGGTGACGATGGCAAAGGTCCCCAGATGCGAGCCGATCACCAGCGGCTGAGCGTCGTAGTCGCTGATGACGCCGATCCCCTTGCCGCCTTCGAACTTGGGCAGATCGGGTTCGAACTTGGAGCGGAAGTAGTTGTTCTCGATGCTGTGAATCGAACGCCTGATCTCGTGCGAATTCTTCACCGCCATGCCGCCGCGGCGCGTACCCAAATGGAAGTGATAATCGGTGCCGTAGAAAAGATCGTACACACAGTCCGAAGACGACGCTATGCCGAACAGTCCGCCCATGATACTTTCCTCGATGATGTCTTGATTTTTATCCCAACTTAAATTAGAGGTTTGTTTTTAGTACGATTGAACCGATTTTGTAAAGAGCCGATCGCAACGGCGGCAGACCAGCCGTCCAGAGCGACCGGTTCTTTCAATCCGGCGAAAGGAGGGCAGATGCCCAGAAGAACCGACATCGAAAAGATCCTGATCATCGGCTCGGGGCCGATCGTCATCGGACAAGCCTGCGAGTTCGACTACTCGGGCACCCAGGCCTGCAAGGCCTTGCGATCCCTCGGCTACAAAGTTGTGCTGGTCAACTCCAATCCGGCCACCATCATGACCGATCCGGGCATGGCGGATGTCACATACATCGAGCCGCTGAATGTAAATGTGCTTACCGAGATTATCGAGCGTGAACGCCCCGACGCCCTGCTGCCGAATCTGGGAGGGCAGTCCGGGCTGAACCTGGCCTCGGAACTTTACCGAAAGGGGGTTCTCGACACCTACGGCGTGAAGGTCATCGGCGTCGGCGTGGACGCCATCGAGCGCGGCGAAGATCGCCTGGCCTTCAAGGAAACCATGCAGCAGCTGAAAATCGAGATGCCGCGCAGCCGGACGGTCGAGGATGTGGCAGATGCCGAAAAGGTAGCCGAAGAGCTCGGCTATCCGGTGGTGATTCGGCCGGCCTACACCATGGGCGGAACCGGCGGCGGGTTGGTATACAACGTCGAAGAACTGCGGACGGTGGCATCCCGCGGGCTGGCGGCGAGCCTTGTACATCAGGTGTTGGTGGAAGAGTCGGTGCTGGGCTGGGAGGAGCTCGAGCTGGAGGTGGTCCGTGACGCCAAGAACCAAATGATCACCGTCTGCTTTATCGAGAACGTCGATGCCATGGGCATTCACACCGGCGACAGTTTCTGCACAGCGCCCATGCTCACCATTGCTCCCGAACTTCAGAAGCGGCTTCAGCAGCACGCCTACAACATCGTGGAGGCCATCCAGGTCATCGGTGGCACCAACATCCAATTTGCCCACGACCCCGAAACCGGACGGGTGGTGGTGATCGAAATAAACCCCCGCACCTCCCGGTCTTCGGCCCTTGCGTCCAAGGCCACCGGTTTTCCGATTGCCCGGGTGTCCTCTCTGCTGGCCGGCGGTCAGACCTTGGACGAAATCCCCTATTGGCGGGACGGGACCCTGGAAAAATACACGCCTTCGGGCGACTACGTCGTCGTCAAGTTCGCCCGCTGGGCTTTCGAGAAGTTCGAGGGGGTAGCGGACGTGCTCGGCACCCAGATGCGGGCCGTCGGTGAGGTGATGAGCATCGGCAAGACTTACAAAGAAGCCTTCCAGAAAGCCATCCGCAGCCTGGAAACCAATCGCTATGGGCTGGGTTTTGCCCGCAACTTTCATCAGATGCCCCTCGAAAAGCTGCTCGGCGCCCTGGGTTCCCCCAGCAGCGAACGCCACTTCCAGATGTACGAGGCGCTGCGCAAAGGCGCCGACGTCCAGACCCTCCACCGGATCACCCACATCAAACCGTGGTTCATCGATCAGATGAAGGAGTTGGTCTCCCTCGAGGAAAAAATTCTGGCCCACAAGGGCGGACGGCTGCCCGACGGACTGCTGGAGCAATCCAAAAAGGACGGGTTCGCCGACCGCTACCTGGCTCAGTTGCTCGGCTGCCGTGAATCCGAAATCCGCGATCAACGTCGATCCCTGGGTGTGGCGGAAGCCTGGGAGCCGGTACCGGTAAGCGGGGTTGAAAACGCCGCTTACTTCTACTCGACCTATAACGCTCCGGACCAGGTCAAGGTCAGCAACCGTCGCAAGATCATGGTGCTGGGCAGCGGCCCCAACCGCATCGGGCAGGGCATCGAGTTCGACTACTGCTGCGTGCACGCCGCCCTCGCCATCCGGGAGGCCGGGTTCGAATCGATCATGGTCAACTGCAACCCCGAAACCGTCTCGACCGACTACGACACTTCCGACAAACTCTACTTCGAACCGCTGACGGTGGAAGACGTGTTGAGCATTCACGAAAAGGAGCGGCCCGAGGGCGTCATCGTCCAGTTCGGCGGTCAGACCCCGCTGAACATCGCCGCCGAACTCGCCGCGGCAGGCGTCACCATCCTGGGCACTTCTCCGGACACCATCGACCTGGCCGAGGACCGCGACCGCTTTCGCCGCATCATGCGTGATCTGGGCATCCCGCAGCCGGATTCGGGCATGGCCGGCAACATCGAAGAGGCCCAGGAGATCGCCCGTACCATCGGCTACCCGCTGATCGTCCGGCCGTCCTATGTGCTGGGGGGCAGAGGGATGGAGGTGGTGCAAGACGACGCAATGCTGCAGCAGTACCTCGCAGCCGCAGTGGAAATCTCTCCCGAGCGGCCCATCCTGATCGATCGCTTCCTCGACAACGCCATCGAGGCCGAGGCGGACGCCATCGCCGATGGTACCGACGCCTTCGTGCCGGCCGTGATGGAGCACATCGAACTGGCAGGAATACACTCCGGCGATTCGGCCTGTGTGATTCCGCCCATCAGCATCGCACCCCAGCACATCGAGACCATCCGCGAGTACACCCGCAAAATCGCCGTAGCCTTGAAAGTCGTCGGCCTGATGAACGTGCAGTACGCCATCTTCGACAACACGGTTTACGTGCTCGAAGCCAACCCCCGTGCCTCGCGCACCGTGCCGCTCGTCTCCAAAGTGTGCAGCATTTCCATGGCCCGCCTGGCCACCCAGGTGATGCTCGGTAAAAAGCTCGTGGAGTTGTGTCTGCAGCAACGCATCATCCCCCACTATGGCGTAAAAGAAGCCGTGTTTCCGTTCAACATGTTCCCGGAAGTCGACCCGGTCCTTGGGCCTGAAATGCGCTCCACCGGCGAAGTGCTGGGAATGTCGCACTCTTACGGGAGGGCATTCTTCAAGGCCCAGGAAGCCACCCAGGTGACCCTGCCCCTGAAGGGCACCGTGCTCTTCACCATCGCCGACCGCGACAAGACAGCCGCCCTCGAGCCCGTGAGGCTCTTCCGGGACTTGGGCTTCCGCATCCTGACCACCAAGGGGACGTACGCGTTTCTCAGGCAGAAGGGAATCGAAACCGAACCGGTCCAGAAGCTGGGCTTCGGCCGACCGAACCTTGTGGACGCCATCAAGAACAACGAAATCCAACTGCTGGTCAACACCCCGAGCGGACGCCAGAGCTCGCACGCCAGTTCGGAGGTCCGCAAAGCCGCCATCAAGCACAAGATTCCCTATATCACTACCACCGCCGCGGCCATTGCGGCGGCCAAAGGCATTGCCGCGCGCCGGGAGGGCGCTCCTAAAGTGCGGCCGCTCCAGGAGTACCACACCAACATCCAGCAGTGTTTATACACAGCGTCACAATAAATTTCGTATTGACCTTGACTGCGGGTTGGTCCTATGGGAATGTCCGTGTGCAGCCTGCCCGCAGCATACACCGGCAGCCACTCAGTGGTCCTGTTCGTAAATACGGTGACGCACCGAGATGACAGAGGCGCCCGCAGCGCAAGGCGCGAGAAGCGAGCATACCAAGCGTATGCGAGCGCCGAGCAACACGGCGCGGCGGGATGCATCGGTCATTGAATGCCACCATATTTACGAATAGGGCCACTTAGCCTCTGGGCAACGCCATATTACCGCGCACAGTTCGCGAAAAGCGCCTTCTTGCCGGTAGCTGGAGAGACCAATAACCGCGCTTCACGGTCGGGATCAGTGGAAACAAACATGAAAAGCGGCCCCACGCACAAATTTGCTTGGAGCAAGACCACCCTGCTGTTGCTGGCCCTTTTCATTTCGACCCTCTTCATCTCGATGATCCGGCAGTTCCTGATTGTCATTTTTCTGGCCGGGAT
>JAQAZR010000298.1:0-4812 GCA_032127235.1 Deltaproteobacteria bacterium | reverse complement strand
CCATCCGTGGCTGACCACTGCGCGGATATATTCCGGTGGCCAGTTGTGGCTCTGCAGGATTTCCTCGCTTTTGCGACAGTGCTGATCAGGGTACATTTCGTAGTCCAGGTCGTGGACCAGACCGACGATCCCCCATTTATCTTCATTCTCACCGTGTTTACGGGCCATGTAACGCATGACGCCCTCCACCGCGAGAGCGTGTTTGATCAGACTCTCGTTCTTGTTGTATTCCCGCAGCAAGGCAATTGCGACATCTCGTTTTGGAACAGTCGGTTCCGTCATGTGTCCTTCTCCTACTTGAAAAGCATTGATCCTGTCGGCATGTTCAAAAAGCAAGCCACTTCCGCAAGGGTCGGGTCAGGGCCGAAGTGTTGCTGCAATCCCGGAGTGGCCGCGGAAAAGTCGACGCGCATAAAAACGCGCGACCATCGGACTCAGGCCGAATGTTACCGGTCATGGGTGGACACTAACGGTTGGATTGCCAATAATCAAGCCTCTTTTGTGTTCTTTCTTTTCTTTCCGTATAAATTGTGGCAAACAGAGGGCTGCAACCTTTTATGCTTCGACGTCAGACACTCATGAAAGATGCTCACCTCGATGGACAAGATCAGTGCGATCGTAATGGCCGGGTACAACAACAAGTGGGCTGTAAAGAAATACGCAAAAATCGTTGCCGAGCATTACGGCGAAACGTTTATCGAAACAGGCTACAAACCCCTGCGAGAGTTCCAAACGATTCAAGACGGTCAGCCGGTCAGCAAGCCGCTGATACAATTCACACTGGAAAAACTATTCAAAAACGAGCGGATCGACGACATCGTCATCGTCGGCCACCAGATGCTGCTGGAGCAGCGCCTCAGAGATTATCTCAGCCGGCAGGTCATGCCCTACAGCATCATCAACCAGAACAGCCGGATTCCGGCCGAAATCATCAGCCGGTTTCACATCCGGACGCGCAAAGTGAAACACAATTCCATCGCCGGCAACATGATCAAAGGGTATGCCGCCAGCGCCGCTTGTGATAAACGCCGCCACGCCCTGTTTGTGGCATCGGATTCGCCGCTGACATCTGAAACATTAATCGATTTTTTTCTTGATCTTGCGGAAACCGATGCAAGCGATTGCGCGATTATCCTGCCTGCGGTCCTGGTTGAAGGAACCGTCGACAAGTTCGGTCGCTATCCGTTGAGGCTCATCAACGATTCCGATTTCCAGTTGTCCGCCGAAACAGACACATACGGTCGCCAGGGGTTCAGGCTCTCCTCTCTGGTGTATGCCGATCCGCACAGATTCGATATTAACACGTCCAACACGGCCTATAACCTGCGAAAGTGCCTCAATCCCAATGTGCAGTTAAAACTGTTCAGAATTACCCGCAATCTGGGGTATGAAAATGTCTATTCCAAGCATTTCATCAAAAAAGATTTGAGCGTGAAAGAGGTCGAGAACATCACCTCGGCCTTCTTCGGCGGGCGGTTGAAAATCATCCCGGTCACCGATGCCGAATCGAGTTATGACTATGACGGCACGGATGACGAATACAGAAGACTGGCCAAACTTCTAAAAACCCCTCGGTCTTAGGGCTCACTTAACCTCTTAACAGAGTCTGCGCGCGTCTGCCCGCCAGAATACCCCTCGCCAGGCTTTCGATCAGGTCTGCAAGCATTCTCTCGGCCAACTCCAATTCCGCCGGCGTGTTGAAGACGGACAGCAGCTCTTCCAATATAATATCGTAGGGCGACAACAGCGTGGTCTGCGGCGGATAGCCTACGGCGGGTTTGGGGTAAAGGCGATCATCGAACACATAATTGCAGGGGCCCGGGTCCGGGTGTCGGCGAAACGGCCAGTCAATTTTCAGCCTCAACACACGCCCCACTATTTGCCGGCAATCCTCGCGACTAAGGATGTCCGCCATAGTCAGCAGTGAACCCAGACGCTCTTCCAAAGCCTTGAAAAATTCGCTCAGAAGCCTGGTCTCGGAGACGATCAAGCCATATTCGTACCAGCTGACGGCAGATTCCCGCACGACTGTCTTGACGACCGCCGAAAGTTTGGAATGCGCCGGGCAGAAATAGAGCCGGCAGGCCATTCCGCCGTAATAACTCAGCCCCCGGTAATCGACACCGCGGTTTCCGGCAGCGTGGGGATGAAGCAGGCAGCCGACCCGCAGGTGCTCTTCTCCGATCAAGCCCACAAATGGGCAATGGTGGAAATCGTTAATTGGACCGGTTCCGCAGCGGGTCTGCGCCCGCTGGCCGAACGCCGCAATGGCATCGGCTTGGCGGGGAACCCGAGCAAACTCTTTTGTTCTCTGGCTCAGCATCGACACCAAGGGACCGTAAGCGGCATCGGCCACATTGTAAAGTCCGCAACAGGCGGCACAGGAAACCTGCCGGTTGACCTGACACAGGTAGACCCCTCCCGGTGCTGTCGGGTCTGCTATCGAAGAAACTGACGGGTCGTTTTGGTCAGGTGGATGTCTTTTCATATTCCGGTGAGCGTTCGGAAACAAATGCAATCGGGTTGAACTGCACCCTATTCTTCCTCGGACAATATCTCATATTCGGTCGTGATCTCCGCCACGCCACGAACGGTCGCTGCCACCGAACAATATTTCTCTTCGGAAAGCTGGATCGCCTGCTGGACGGCCTTTTCCGTGAGGTCTTTGCCGGCGAGACGATACTTTAGGTGAATTTTGCGGTAAGCCCAGGGTGGATCGTCATCCTGCTCGCCGGTGGCGATGACCTCAAGCCTGCTGAGCGGTTTCCGTTTTTTGGTCAAAATGTCGACCACATCCACGGCCGTGCAGGAAGACAGGGCGACGAGCAGCATCTGAGAAGGTCTGAGCCCATTTGGCTCTTTCTCACCGGACAATACAACCGCATGGCGATTCGAATCCATCCCCACGAACTGCTGACCGGTTACCCATCGCACAGTGGTTGTCGGCATCTTGCATCTCCTTTGATTTGAGTTTCCATCGAGGTTTGGTCCCGGCCTGATTCCGGCCGGCTGTCTGTTGGCGATTGGCACCGAACATCCGGTTGCCGGTATCGAACCGCGGCGCTCATAGCCCGTCAGGCCATGGCTTCCCGGATCACACGATACTTGGCAAAAATCTGTCCGGTTCCCAGTTGTTTGAAATCTATCAACTCGAGCTGCATTGAAATCGAATCTGAGAACAGAGCAAGACCCGTACCAAAAATCTGCGGGACGTAGGTCAGGTGAATTTCGTCAATCAGATCTTCCCGCGCAAAAATCGTGTTGATCTGAGAGCCGCCTGCCAGGATGGCAACCTTGAACCCCTCCTGTTTGAGATCAGCCAGCAACTCGCGAGGATGTTTATCCGTGAAAACCAGATTCTTTTGCTGGGAAATTCGGCGTTTGTTGCGGCTCATGACCACGTTTTTTCGCCCCGGCAAGGGTTTGCCGATCGTATCATAGGTCTTCGACCCCATAATCAAGACGCCTGCTTTTATCGTCAATTCCTTGAACATGCGCTTGTCTTCCCGGCCCGTCCAGTCCGGAAAGTGGTCCGAGCTGCGGGCGATCATTCCATCTACCGTCAACGCCATCAATAAAATAACTTTCATGCTGCAGCTGCTCCGGGTTGGGTTCACAAAAAGTAAGGTGGCGATTTCTAACTTAAAACTTCATGTATTTTTTCTGGTACACAACAACCGGCGCATAACCGAAAATGGCATTCAGTGGACGCAAAATCCCTCCTCAGGTTTTATACCGCTTTTCAAAAATTAATTCCGACCCGCTTTTTTTACCTCAGATTGAACACCAATTTCCACTGTTCCGATCCCTTGCGGACCACCACTTCGTCCCTGTCGATCTGAACGATGGTATAGCCTTCAAGAGACGCACCTTCCCGCATGATGTTACCGTTTATGACAGCCAGGCGGTCGCCGGGAGCAGATGCCCAGGATATCGCCTGAAGCTTCAAGTCGGTCGTAAGGACCGGCAAATCGGCGATCGCGGCGCGATCGGGTTCGGCTTCCACCGCACGAACCGGCGACTTTTCTTTGCGGGGAGCAGAGGGAACTTTCTTGACGGCCGGCGGCGAAACGGCTTTAGGCATTGGCGCAGCTTTTGCCACCGGCGGAGCTGTCGGCGGGGAAGCCTCTTTTGGCGTTGAGACCGGCGGCGGCTGCGGCAGCTTGGCCACGGTTTCGGGTGGTAGTGATTCTAGAATCGGTTTGGTTACCGGCTGGCCGACGGATGCCGTCGGCACAGCGTTGCGGTTCGACGGCGATAGCAGATAAAGGAAGATCCCTCCGACTGAAATCAGCACCGCCACCGCCAGCAGACCCCACAGCAGCACGGCCGACCAACCGGAAGTGATGTCCCAACGACGAATGGTCCTGCGGGGTACGGGTCCGGAAGTCCAGACCATCGATCGACCTTTGGGAGGATTTTCATCTTCGAGTTTTTTAAGGGCCTTCAGAATGGAACTCACAATCTCACATTCCTCGATAATAACGGGTTGACATCCCACCCATCGATATGACTAGGTAAATCGATGGGTGGACGTTGGCATTCGCATGCCTGCTCGACCGCCTCTCAATCGTGCCGGATGTGGGGGATATCCAGTCGCTGGTTTTCGTTGAACAGCACTATTTTTGTCAGGGCTCCGACGATCCCATCCGGCTCCAGGCCGTATTTCCTTTGAATCTGCCTGACGGCCTCTTTGGTCCGCTCGTCGTAGGACGGGCCGGTATCGAGCTGGGTGTATCCAATCTCGTTCAACTGGTTCTTCAGTGCCCCAATCGCATCACGCGGCAGCCGGTTCGGCGCTGGACCATCGGG